>NZ_CALLZT010000211.1:0-6873 GCF_937858515.1 uncultured Gordonia sp.
GTGTACAGCTCGTGCGGGTTGTACTTGCTGGCGGCGTGCACGAACCAGGCGAGCTTCTTGCTGTCGCCGGCCAGGTTGATCTCGCGGTGGAAGGCGAACTCGGTGAGCAGGACCCGCCGCTGGTCACCCGCGGCGACGGCATCGTCGAATTCGTCGACAAGCCCGGTCAGGGTGGCCAGGTGGGCCGGCAGGTCGGGGTTGCTCACCGCGTTCGTGGCCAGCCGCGCCGACAGTTCCGCCTGCATCCAGAAGATGTCGACGATGTCGCCGCGGTCGAGCGGTTCGACGATGAAACCGCGGTGCGGGGATGACCGCACCAACCCCTCGCCCCGCAGCGTCACCAGCGCCTCCCGTACAGGGGTGACGCTGCATCCCAGCGCCGACGCCGTCTCGTCGAGCCGGACGAAGTCGCCAGGGCGCAGGTCACCGGTCATGATCCGGTTCCGCAACATGGTGGCGACCTCGTCGGTCAGTTGGGTGCGCCGAAGGCTCTGCGTGGTCATCTGTCAATCCGTCTGCATGTAGTCATGTGTGCTGTGAAAGGCGAGCCGGTGTCGTCTGATCAGACTATCGGCTTGTCGTGTTTGATCCGGCGGCGCAGATCGCGCATCATCATCCGGCTGCCACCGAACCGGATGGACTTGGGCAGGAACTTGTTCACCACCGACACGAAGGTGAACAGGTGCTCGAAGCGGCGGCGATCGTCCTCGGTCCATTCCAGGCCGAGCTGGTCGCGATAGAGCGGTGGCAGGAATCCGGTGGTCAGAAAGCGCAGCAGGTTCACGAACGGCAACCGGATCAGCGGATTGATCATCTTCAGATCGACCAGGTCATTGAGGAAGTCGCACGTCTTGTCGTCGATGACGACGCGCTCGCAGCCGACGTTCCAGTAATGGTCGAAATCGGCGCGGGTGGCCGGCCACATCGAGTCCGGCACCTGCAATGTGGTGGCCAGTGGTTTGCCCGACTGGTAGAAGGCCTCGGCCTCCTCCTCGTTCATCACCCCGTGCAGCAGCTGGTGGGTGTCCTCGAAGCCGATGTACAAGCATGCGGCGACCCACATCTGGAGTTCTTTGTTGAAGGCGTTGTATTTGACGGGGCTTTCCGAATCCGAATGCACATGCCGGTGCGCGGTGTTCACGGCCTCCCGGAACGCGGCCCGTTCCTCCTCGCTGCCGAGCACCGCCACCGCCAGGTACTGGGTGGTGGTCCGGGCTCGTTTCCAGGGATGGTGCATGAGTGAGCCGGACTCGACCTTCGATTCCATGACCCCGTAGGCCACCTCGGGCCAGCCGAGTTGCAGCACCACGTTGGCGGCGGCCCCGGCGAACGACCAGAAGTCCAGTGCCTCGGCGACGTGCGCGGGTTTGCGGGCGTTGGTGACCCGCCGTTTGCGTGTGGTGATGCGGATGCGGGTGCGGGGGGTCGTCAGTTCGGGAGTGGTGTTCTCCAGATCCGGCAGATAGCTGGCGGGCACGGGATTCTCCTTACAACATTGATCGAGCTGGGGACGAGGTGTTTCGGCGGTGTCAGACGGTCTCGACGTTGTCGACGAGCCACTTGCCGCCGGAATGCTTGAGCGAGACCACCATTCGGTAGGGCTGGGTGCGCCCGTCGGGTGACACGACGTTCTTGGCCTGCTGGTCGACGAACAGGATCACCTTCGCCGAGGAATCATCGATGGACTCGACGGCGGCGTAGGAGACGGTGGCGGTGGCCTCACCCTTGCCGTTCTGGACGATCTGGGTCAGCGCCTGCACCATCTCATCGTACTTCTTGGCGAATGCCGGGGTCGACATCGCCGTGATCGCCTCGCGGTTCTTTTCCAGACTCCGGTAGTCGAAGCTGGAGAGTTTGATCGCGTAGTCGCGGGCGGTCGTGGTGACCGCGGCCCGGTCCCCGCCCGAACCGCCGCCGTCGGGTGCACTGCCACGGCCGATGAAGAAGCCGCCGACGGCGACGGCCGCGACGAGTAGCGCGCCCACGGCGCCGACCAGAACCCGCTTGTGTCGGGGAGTGGACTTCTTTACCGCAGAAGAAGATCCGGTGTCCTTTGCCGGTTTGTCGTCCGGCTTGCTCTCGGTATCGCTCATGGCAACCACGTCCTCTGCGCTGGAAGTCACTGTGTCAGTTGATGTCACGGTGTCAGTTGCCATTCTTGGCCCTTTCTTCGAGTTTGCGCCACCAGTCGAGGAGTTCGGCGCCGTTGGGGACGAGGACGGGATCATCGACGACGGGCGGGCCGGACGCACGCCCGGGCCGGGTCCAGGTGGAGGTGCCCAGATCGTTCGGGCGCGGGGCGTTGACCGCGCCGCGCTGCGCGTAGCCGTTGCCGGGCGGGCAGTAGCGAGTGACGTCGGGGGAGGCCACGTCGAGATCACCGATGCTGCTGCGTGGTTCGTCGTCGAACAGGCACACCGGGCCCTGGGTGGCGATGAGCGAGAAGTCGGCGCGGCCGTTCTTGACGATCGACCGCAGATCCTTCATGCCCCGCGGGATCGTCTTCAGGCCGGTGGCCAGCGCGGGCTGCCGGTCGCTGATGATCGGCTCGACGACGGTCAGGTTGGCCAGCACACCACCGAAGGTGCCGCGGTATTTGTCGAACAGCGTGCGCGCGTGGTCGAGACCCTTGGGGGAGCGGTCGAGCAGGTACACGAACACCGGCTGCTGGGCGTCGAGTTGGTCGGTGAAGGTGGCGGCGGTGGTCATGCCGCGCTCGAACGAGGCGGTGTTCTCGCTCATCGCGTCGAGTACGGGCAGCCATTCGCCGAGCAGCCCGCGCAGCATCGGCGCGCTGCGCCGCACCAGGGAGGCCAGCTGGGATCCGTTGGACAGCAACGTGGTCAGCGTCTTCTCATTGTTACCGAGCGCGGTGTAGATCTCGTCACCGACGGTCGCCAGGGTGCCGTCGCCGATGCTGCGCAGCACGGTGGCGGCGTCGGCTATGAGGGAGTCCATCTGCTGGGGCTGCCGGTCGGCGGGTGCGGACACAGTGTCGCCGGAGGTCAGGTACGGGCCCGTGGCCGACTCGGGGATGATGTCAACGCTCTGGATGCCGGCCATCGTCGCCATCGTCACCTGCATGTACGAGTCCTTGGGGATACGCACATCGCCCCGCAGCACCATCGTGATGTCGGCCGCTTCCCCGTCACCGGAGACCGTGACCTTGGAGACGGTGCCCACGTCGACGCCCCGGACGGTGACGCCGGTGCCCTTCGTGAGGCCGAACGCGTCGCGCATCTGCGCCTTGAGGGTGATCTTGTCGCCGAAACCCTCGGGGCCGGCGATGAAGTTGATGCCGTAGGGGATCACGAACGCGGCGATCGCCAGGAAGATGACGAACTGCAGAGTGCCGGTCGGCAGCTGTTTGTACCACGCGGTGAGTCGTGTCTCGGGATGCTTCATCGCGGGCCCTCCTGGCTTGGGGTCGCGTTCTCGCCGGTCGTCGCGTCTTTCCGGGCCTTCGTCTTCTTCCGTGTCTTCTCCCGGCGGTCCTTGTCGATGCCGCCGGTGATCAGATCGCGCAGCTCACCCATGGTGGGTGCAGGCTGCCCGGACAGGAACAGACCGCCGGTGAGCACCTTGTCGATGCTCGCGGGGATGTCGAGCCCGCCGTCGAAGACCAGGTAGTCGCCGCGGATGGCGCTTGCGAAGTTGACCAGGAAGCTGTTCATGTGGCGCATCGTCTGACCGACGTCGTCGTTGAAGCTGCCCAGCGCGTCGAGCACCGTGCGGGCGTCGCCGACGAGGTTGTTGAGCTCGGACCTTCTGCCGGAGACGATCTGGTTCATGTTGGCCGCCAGTGTGGTGGTCTGCGCCATGAGCGCGCCGATCTGGCGCCGCTGGCCGGCCAGCACGTCGACGGCCGCGGGCACCTGGTCGAGGAAGTCGGCGACCATCTGCCGCCGGGCGACGAACAGATCGCTCACATCGGCCGCCGCGGCCATCGCTGCATTGAAATCATCTGTGTACTCCGATGATCGGGTCAGCATCCGGTTCAGGGTGTCGATCAGGTCGCCCACCTTGTCGGATCTGTCGGCGAAAGCCGTGTTCAGACTGGTGATCACCGTTTTCAACTGACCGATTCCGCTGCCGCTCATCAGGTTTCCGAGCGCCGCCAGGGTGCTTTCGACCTGCGGTCCGAGGGAGGTGTCGCGGGCCGAGATGTGCGATCCCTGATGCAGGGTGCCCTGCGGACTGTCGGGTGAGTTCAGCCGCAGGAACGGATTACCCAGTGCCGAAGGCAGTTCCACGCGCAGCGTCGAGTTCCCGGGTGCCCGTACCGTGTCGTCGAGGGTCAGCGTCAGCCGTGCTCGCTGGTCGACCAGTGCGATACCGGTGACACGGCCGATCACCTGCTGGCCCTGGCGTACGTCGGCGCCGGAGACGATGCCGTCGGCGGTGTCGAGGTCGGCGGTGATGGTGAAGGTGTTGTTGCCGACGCCGTGCATCGGCAGATCCTGCAGCCCGGTGGCGCATGCGGACAGGCTCACCCCGGCGGTAAGGGCCAGGGCGGCAACGCGAACGGTACGCATCATCGTCCTCCGGACTTCTTGGGGAGTGCCCCGCCGGAGACGGCCGAGACGATGCCGAGCGGATCGGATGCCGAGATCGGGAACGAGATGGGGTTGGTCAGGCCCGCGCCCACGCAGATCGGCATCGGGAACTGATCGCACAGCGGTTTGAGTGTTTTGAACTGGGTGAGCGTGGTGGACACGTTCAACCGGATCCGCCCCCGACGGTCGGGTCCGATCGTGCTGGACAGGTTCTGCATCATCAGCGGAGCCAGATCCATGAACTCGGCCAGGCCGGCCTTGTTGGCCACCAGCGTCTTTCCGAGAGTGTCCAGGTTCTCGGCCACCACGCCCACGTCGCCCCCGTGTTGCAGGACGAAGTCGTTGATTTGATCGAACACCGTGCGCAGGTCGTTGATCGGTGTGGTGATGTCGGTGTTCGCCTCGGACCACTTGTCCGAGAGCACGCTCATCGAGCGGATCAGGCCGTCGAGCGAGACCTGCTTGTGGCGGAACGTCGTCATCATCAGATTGAGACTGTCGATCAGGTCCTCAATGTCGTCGGCACGGGCGCCGAAGACCCCCGACGCCGATGCGAGAGTGGACATAGCCGTACCGAATTCGGGCCCCCGGCCCTCCCACGACTTCGCCGTCCGGCTCAGTAGTGCGCCCAGCCCCCTGAATCGGCCGTCTGCGAGCCGGTGCTGTCGTCACCGGGCCCCATGACCTGCGTCAGCGTCTTCACGCTCTCCATCAGCTTGTCCCAGCTGATCGGGGAGTGGGTGCGCTCCATCGGGATCACGCCGCCGTCGGCGAACTTCTTGCCCTTGGTATAGGCCGGGCCCAGTTCCAGATGCCGGTCGCTGATCACTGACGGGTTGAGCACGAATGCCTCCACGTCGGCGGGCAGAGTCACGTCATCGCGCACCCTCATGGTGAGCCGGACGTGGTCGCCGCGGGCGTCGACCTGGTTGATGTGGCCGACGGGTACACCGAGCACTGTCACCGTTGAGCCCTGGTACAGCCCGTTGACGAAGGCGAAATCGGCGTGCACGGTTCGGGTGTTGTCTCCGCGGCCGAACACGAACCAGCAGCCGGCGACGATCGCCGCGATCACCAGCAGCGCGGTGAAGATCTTGCCGCCCCGGCGTTTACGACGCCGGATCTCGCGGACCTGACGGAAACTCATTTGCACCCCTTGACGACGCCGAGGACGCAGAGCAGTCCGTCGGGAATGACTGCGGCCGGGGAGACCACGTCGGCCCAGTTGCCGTTGCCGCTCGAGTCGGTGATGGTGCGCAGCGACGGCGGTAGCTGGGTGAGGATCTCATCGACCTGGCCGGCGTTGTCGGCCAGGGTCTTGGTGACCTTGGTCAGATTGGCGGTCAGTTCGGCCATCGGAATATTCGGGAAGGTGGTGGCCATCTGCCGCAGGATCAGCCGCAGGTTGTCGGCGAGCCGGGTCAGTGCGAGGTGGCGCACCGACAGCATCTGGACGAGCGCCTGCGTGGAGGAGAAGGCGTCGGACAGGGTTTCGCTCTGCTGCGAGGTCACCGCCGCCAGGCGCTGGGAGACCGTGAGCAGCTGGTTGATCTGGGTGCCGCTGCGGGTGATGGTCGACGCCGCCGCGGTGACTCCACTGAGCGCGTCGGAGGTGGTCGCCGAATCGGGCATCAGCTTGGTCATCGTGGTCATCATCGTGCGCAGAACATCGACGTCGATAGCCGAGGACGTATCGACCGCGTCGCTCGCCAGATCGTCGAGATTGTATGGAGAGGTGGTGCGCGACAACGGGATCACATTCTTGGCACCGTTGCCTCCGGTGCCCACGGATCCGGATCCGGCCGGGATGACCTCCAGGTACCGCTTGCCGAGCACGGTGCGCAGCCGCACGCCGGCGGTGGTCTGGTCGCCCAGCGGCTGACCGTTGTCGAGGCGGAATCGCACGTTCACGCGATCACCCGCAAGCGAGATCTGTTCGATGCGCCCGGCCGGCACGCCGGCCACCAGCACAGGGTCGGCCGACGTCAGGCCCGACGCGTTGGCCAGCTCGGCCGTGTATTCGGTGGTGCTGTTGTGATAGACGATGCGCGGTACACCTACGGCGACCAGCATGATCGCCAGCAACGTGATGATGCCCGCGGTGCCCAGCGTTGCCGCGGACGCACCTTGCGCCCGTTTGTCGGATTTGAAGATGAACTCGAGAATGCCGACGAAGACGTCGATGAGTTTGACCAGGAACATCAGCGCGTCACCTCCCCGTTCCGGCAGGGGACATGCACGAAGGCGAGTGCAGGGGTCCGAAGATGTTGGCGCTCAGGCCGGCCGCTTCGAGGGTGAAGTTGCACAGGTAGAGCAT
>NZ_CALLZT010000212.1:0-4187 GCF_937858515.1 uncultured Gordonia sp.
GTGGGCTACACGCTCGTCTACGGCGTGCTCAGGCTGATCAACTTCGCACATTCGGAAGTGTTCATGATCGGCATGTTCGGCCAGTACCTCGGCCTGATGCTGCTCGGTTTCCGGCCGCAGGGCGATGTGTGGAGCGAGGGCACCCTCATGACCATCACGTACCTGGTGTTGGCGGGCCTGATAGGTATGGCCGTGTCGGGCACCACCGCGGTGGGTCTGGAGTTTATCGCGTACCGGCCGCTGCGAAAACGTAATGCCAAACCGCTCGCGTTCCTCATCACCGCGATCGGTATGTCGTTCGTCCTGCAGGAGTTCGTCCACTACGTCCTGCCGAAGGTGCCGACGGACCCGCGCCTGGGTGGGTCGAGTCCGCAGCCGGCGATCAAACTGGTCGAACCGACCGAACAGTTCAGCTTCTTCGGCGCATCGGTCACCAACGTCATCCTGATCATCGTGTTCTCCGCCGTCGGGCTCGCCGTCGGCGTCGACTTCCTGATCAACAAGACCAAGCTGGGACGCGGAATTCGTTCGGTGGCACAAGATCCCGAGGCCGCCCTGTTGATGGGTGTCTCGCGGGAACGCACCATCATGCTGACGTTCCTGATCGGCGGCCTGCTCGCGGGCGCCGCCGCCCTGCTCTACACGCTGCACGTGCCCTCTAACGTCGTGTACTACGGCGGATTCATCCTCGGCATCAAGGCGTTCTGTGCGGCCGTGCTCGGCGGCATCGGCAATGTCCGCGGCGCTCTGATCGGCGGACTGCTACTCGGAGTGATGGAGAATTACGGATCGGTTGTGTTCGGCAATCAGTGGAAGGACGTGGTGGCCTTCGCGCTGCTGATCCTGGTGCTGATGTTCCGGCCGACGGGCATCCTCGGTGAGAAACTCGGGAAGGCACGCGTATGACGACTCCAGACCCTGCTGTTCCGGCCGCCGCGCAGCCACCGCGGCGCGGTGTGGGCGACGCGCTCCGCACCTGGTGGGAACGACAGTCGCGACCGGCCCAATGGGGTATCGGCGTACTGGCGTTCGGCGCGCTGGCGCTGCTCCCGGTCTTTGATCCGCCACTGATCGCCACCACCGCAACCAATTTCGGCACCACGATGGCACAGTTCGCCATGGTGGCGCTCATCGCGATCGGCCTGAACGTGGTGGTCGGGCAGGCAGGCCTGCTCGACCTCGGATACGTCGGCTTCTACGCGGTCGGCGCCTACGTGGTGGCACTGCTGACCAGCCCCGCCAGCCCGATCTGGGACAGCGCCGACCACGGCATCTTCTCCGGGCCGTGGGCATGGATGGCGTGTATTCCGCTCGCCATCGTGATCACCGGCATCACCGGCGTGATCCTCGGAACCCCGACGCTGCGGGTGCGCGGCGACTATCTGGCGATCGTGACCCTCGGTTTCGGTGAGATCGTCCGCCTGCTGGCCGACAACCTCAAAGAGGTCACCAACGGCCCCGCAGGTCTGCAGGGGGTGCTGTTCCCCGAACTCGGTAGCAGCGCCGACAACCCCGACGGCGTGTTCTCGGTGCAGAACAACCACACCCTCAACTCCGGTATCTGGTGGTACTGGCTGGCACTGTTGCTGGTGGTCATCGTGCTGCTGTTCGTCGGCAACCTCGAACGCAGTCGCGTCGGCCGGTCCTGGATCGCCATCCGTGAGGACGAGGACGCCGCCGAGATCATGGGCGTACCCACGTTCAAGTACAAGCTGTGGGCGTTTGTCATCGGTGCCGGCATCGGCGGGCTGTCGGGCGCGGTGTACGCCGGTCAGGTGCAGTACGTCGACCCCAAGGCGTTCACGGTCATCAACTCGATGCTGTTCCTGTGTGCGGTGGTCATCGGCGGTCAGGGAAACAAGCTCGGCGTTATCGTCGGCGCGTTCATCATCGTGTACGTGCCGGCGCGGGTGCAGGGCATCGAGGTGGGCGGGCAGTCGCTCGGCGACTTCAAGTACCTGTTCTTCGGTCTGGCGCTGGTCACGCTGATGATCTTCCGGCCGCAGGGTCTGTTCCCGGCTCGCGCCCGGCTGATCACTTTCGGCAGACAGGTCTACGCGGCCGCGCACCGGGTCGGTGATGCGGTCAGACGCGAACCCGGTTCACCATCAGGACAGAAGGAGGTCACGCCGTGACACACCGCCCTCCCGGCGATCCGGGCCCCGAACCCCGGCCCAACCTCGGCAAGGCTGTCTGGCAAACTCCGGAAACCATGTCGGTTGCCGACGGCGCGACACAGCGAATCCCCCGGATCACCGAGGCGCCGACCGAACAGATCGCGCGCGTCCTCGCCGACCCGGAAGCCACGACGGTCGTCGACCCGGCGGCGGTCGACCCGACGCTCGCCGATCCCGAGTTGGTTGCCGAAGCCGTCGCACCGCAACGCGACATCGCCACCGCCGAGGGCGACACCTTGCTGCAGGTACGTGACCTGACCGTCGAGTTCGGCGGGCTCGCGGCGCTGAGCGATGTGTCGTTCGATATCCGGCGCGGCGAGATCCTCGGCCTGATCGGTCCGAACGGGGCGGGTAAGACCACCTGTTTCAACGCCATCACCGGTGTCTACACCCCCACCCGTGGCACGGTGACCTTCGATGGTGAGCCACTGGGCAAGCTCAAGCGGCACAAGATCACCCGCAAAGGCATCGCGCGTACGTTCCAGAACGTGCGGCTGTGGGGCGAGATGACCGCGCTGGAGAACGCGCGTGTGGGCACCGACGCCCTGCACAAGACCTCGGTGTGGGGAGCCACGTTCCGCACGCCGAGGCACTACCGCGAGGAGCGTGACGCCGTCGAACGCGGCATGGCGTTGCTCGAGTTCGTCGGGATCGCCGCTCGCGCCACCGAGAAGGCCTCCAACCTGCCCTATGGTGATCAGCGCCGTTTGGAGATCGCCCGTGCACTGGCCACCGAACCGAAGCTGTTGTGCCTGGACGAGCCCGCCGCGGGCTTCAATCCGAGCGAGAAGACCGCGCTGATGGGGCTGATCAAGAAGATCCGCGACGACGGCTACACGGTGCTGCTCATCGAGCACGACATGCGACTGGTGATGGGCGTGACCGACCGGATCGTCGTGCTCGAGTTCGGCCGTAAGATCGCCGACGGTGCGCCACGCGAAGTCCGAGACAACCCGGCGGTGATCGCCGCATACCTGGGAGTGCCCGATGACGAAATCGCCTGAGAACGGTCCCGTGACTGCTGGCGGACCCGCTCCGGGTACTCCGGTGCTGGAACTGACCGATGTGGTGATCCATTACGGGAGAATCAAAGCGCTGCACGGGATCTCGCTGAGCGTACAGGCCGGTGAACTGGTCACCCTGCTCGGCGCCAACGGCGCGGGAAAATCGACCACGATGCGCGGTATCTCGGGGCTCAACAAACTCACCGGGGGATCGATCCGGTTCAACGGCGAGGACATCACCACGCTCAAACCGCACGAGCGGGTAGCTCGCGGGATCATCCAGGTGCCCGAGGGGCGCCGGATCTTCCCCGGTATGACAGTGCTGGAGAACCTTGACATGGGTTGCTATGGAAGGAAATTCGAGTCCAAGGCGGAATATGATTCGGCGCTGGAGGAAGTGTTCGGACTGTTCCCGAGGCTCGGTGAACGCAAGAAGCAATTCGGTGGCACGATGTCGGGCGGTGAGCAGCAGATGCTGGCCATCGGTCGCGCGCTGATGGCCCGGCCCAACCTGCTGCTGCTCGACGAACCGTCGATGGGGTTGGCGCCCATGGTGATTCGGCAGATCTTCGAGATCATCGCGAAGATCAACGCCGACGGCACCACGATCCTGCTCGTCGAGCAGAACGCGCAGCAGGCGCTGAGCCGGTCCACCCGCGGCTACATTCTGGAGACCGGGTCCATCACCAAGGAAGGACCGGGCAGAGCGTTGCTGCACGACGACGCGGTTCGGGAGGCGTATCTGGGCGTCGCGTAGGTCGTCGCGCCGGTCCAGGACGCATCGGGACGTGTCCTAGACTGGTCCGGGTGAGTCCCGCCAAGAGTGCCGCAGCCTCGAGTACGTCAGCCCGCACAGCGTCGGGAAAGCCGGTTCTGATGCTGCTCGACGGGCATTCGCTGGCCTACCGTGCCTTTTTCGCGCTGCCCGCCGAGAACTTCAAGACGGCCACCGGGCAGACCACCAACGCGGTGTACGGCTTCACCTCGATGCTCATCAACCTGCTGC
>NZ_CALLZT010000213.1:0-6267 GCF_937858515.1 uncultured Gordonia sp.
GCGGAGGATAGGGGATTTGAACCCCTGAGGGCTGTTAACCCAACCCGCGTTCCAGGCGAGCGCCATAGGCCACTAGGCGAATCCTCCAACATGGCGATGATAGCGGTATGAGGAGCGAGCGCCCAAACCGTGCGGCACCGCGGGCCCCGTGTGACGCCGGTTGCGGGTGGGCTATGCTGGTCGACGGATCCCGCGCGGCGCGCATCCTGTGAACTCCCCCAGGGCCGGAAGGCAGCAAGGGTCAACGGGCTCTGCCGGGTGCGCGGGGTCCCCTATCTTCTGGCGATGGTTCCCGGTCACGGTGAGAGGTCCCGCGTTGAACTACCACTCGATGAGTGCCGACACTCTCCGCGACACCCAAGCCGAACTGCGAAAGCTCTACGACGAGTTGTGCGCGCTGGGCCTGTCCCTCGACATCACCCGCGGCAAGCCGGCTCCCGACCAGCTCGATCTGTCCAATGGCCTGCTCAGCCTGCCCGGCGACGGCGACTACCTCGATGCGGCCGGCACCGACACCCGCAATTACGGCGGCATCGCCGGTTTGAAAGAGCTGCGCGAGATCTTCGGGGAGCTGCTCGGCGTCGACGCCGGCGACCTCATCGCGTTCGGCAATTCGAGCCTGCAACTGATGCACGACGTGACCGTCGCCGCGCTGCTGCACGGAACCCCCGACTCATCGCGGCCGTGGATCAAAGAGGAGACAGTCAAGTTCCTGTGCCCGGCACCGGGCTACGACAGGCACTTCGCGATCACCGAATCGTTCGGTATCGAGATGATCACCGTCCCGATGAACCCGGACGGCCCCGACGTCGCCGCGATCGCCGAACTCACCGCGAACGATCCGTCGATCAAGGGTCTGTGGGTGGTGCCCACCTACTCCAATCCGACGGGTGTGACTTTCTCCGAGGAGGTCACCAAGGCGCTGCTCGCGGTGCCCGCCGCCGACGACTTCCGCATCTACTGGGACAACGCGTACGCCGTGCACACTCTCGTCGAGGCGCCGCCCGCACCGCATCCGGTGCTGCAATGGGCGGCCGAAGCCGGTCACCCCAACCGTGTGTACGTGCTCGGGTCCACCTCCAAGATCACCTTCGCCGGCGCCGGTGTGGCGTTCTTCGGTTCGTCCGCCGCCAACGTGGCCTGGTTCACCAAACATCTCGGCGTCTCCACGATCGGCCCCGACAAGATCAACCAGCTGCGGCACGTCCGGTTCTTCGGCGACGCCGACGGCGTGCGCGCCCACATGGCCAAGCACCGTGAGCTGCTCGCGCCCAAGTTCAAGCTGGTTCTCGACATCCTCGACGACCGGCTCGGCGACGCGAAGGTTGCCGACTGGTCGCATCCCGAGGGCGGCTACTTCATCAACCTCGACGTCCTCGACGGTGCCGCCAAACGCACCATCGAACTGGCCAAGAACGCCGGCATCGCTCTTACCGCGGCCGGGTCGACGTACCCGTACAAGCAGGATCCGCGCGACCACAACATTCGGCTCGCCCCCACCTATCCGGGCATCGACGATCTGCGGACCGCGATGGAGGGCGTCGCCACCTGTGTGCTGCTCGCCGCGACTGAGACGTTGCTCACCGCACAAAGTGACTGACCAGCGTCGCGTGTCGTGAACAATATCCGTCTGTGAGATCCGTCCGTCCGACGTCTGCCGCTGCGGCTTTCGTGGTGCTCGCGATCATCGCACTGTGGTTGCAGGACGTGATCGTCCCGTACTCGATGCCCTTCTGGGGTTTGTTCGACAACCAGCTCGACCTCGACGTGTATCGTGCCGGTGCACAGACCGTCCTCGACGGCGGCAAGCTGTACGACGTCAAACTGCTCGGGCAGATGGACTACACGTACGCCCCCATCTCCATCCCGTTCTTCATCCCGTTCGCGCTGATGTCGTTCGGTGCGGCGCGGATCGTGTGGAGCGCAGGCATTCTCGTCGCGCTGTACCTGGTGATCATGCTGAGTTTCCGGGTGCTGGGCCGGCGTCCGACGTGGCAGTTGCGGGTGATCGCGCTGTCGCTGGTGGCCATCGTGATGCTGCTCGAACCGGTCCGCACCACCATCTGGTACGGGCAGATCAATGTGTTCCTGATGCTGCTGGTCCTCGCCGATCTGACCCGCGACGACGATTCGCGTGTGCGCGGCCTCGGTACAGGACTGGCGGCAGGCATCAAGATGACCCCGCTGATCTTCGGGCTGTACCTGGTGATCGTCGGCAGGTGGCGGGCCGTCGCGGGGCTGGTCGCCGGGTTCGCCGCGACCGTCGCGATCGGTTTCCTGATCATGCCGAAGGCCGCACTCAAGTTCTGGACCGCCCGCATCTCCGATTCCAACCGGGTGGGGTCGCCACAGTCGGTGGGCAATCAGTCGTTGCGCGGCTGGCTGGCCAATCTCGCCGACACCGACACCCCGAGCACCACAATCTGGCTGGTGACGGCGCTGGTGGCGCTCGGTATCGGTATGTACGCGGCGTACCTGGCGCATCATCGCGGCAACGAACTGCTGGCGCTGACGATGGTGGGGATGACCGGCTGCGCGGTGTCGCCGATGTCGTGGGGGCATCACTGGGTGTGGTTCGTGCCGCTGACGGTGATCGGTGTCGACCTGCTGCTGCGGGTCGGTCTTTCGGTGCCGCGCCGGTTGCTGGTGGGTGCGGGACTGGTGGCTATGCTGCTGGCTGCGTTCTCCTGGCGCACCCACTACGACCACGCCATCTGGTTCGTGCTCCGATCGGTCCCCGACGGCTACATGATCGGGCTGTTCTTCAAGACGGGTGTCGACTCGCTGCGATGGTTCACGATCTTCCCGTACGGCTGGCTCTTCGCCGTGTCCGCGGTGGCCA
Organism: uncultured Gordonia sp.; assembly: GCF_937858515.1. Taxonomy (NCBI): domain Bacteria; kingdom Bacillati; phylum Actinomycetota; class Actinomycetes; order Mycobacteriales; family Gordoniaceae; genus Gordonia; species uncultured Gordonia sp. Next base: position 2,843 of record NZ_CALLZT010000213.1, read on the forward strand.
CCATCGTCGCGTACCGGCCGGTGCGAGTTGCGGAGACAGCGATTTGACGTGTCTGACTGGGTGGCCCCTGGGCAGTCGCGGGTGCCTGCAGACGTCGCCCCTGGCCGATCTCGGCGATCTCTCCCAGATCCGGGCCGCACTCGACGATCCCAACCAGGTGTGGGAACTCTGGCAGCCTAAGCGCGTGCTGTGTAGCTTAGTGTGTAAGGAGGCGCACATGGCTACCAACCTCGCAATTGATCCTGAACTTCTCGAACACGCTCTTCGGGTGAGCGGAGAGCGAACCAAGAAGGCAACGGTCACCCTCGCGCTTCAGGAGTTCATCGCGCGTCGCGAACAGGCGGCGATCCTTGACCTGTTCGGCACGCTGGACTGGGACGAGGGTTTCGACTACAAGGCTGAGCGCGCGCGCTGATGAGCGTTCTTGTCGACACAAGTGTGTGGTCGCTGGCGTTTCGCCGGGATTTCCCGCCGGCTACGCCTGAACTTGATGAGCTTCGTCGGCTTCTGGTGGGCGGGGACGTGGTGATCACCACCGGGTTTGTCCTTCAGGAGTTGCTCCAAGGGTTCGTTCCGCGGCACGCGCAGGAGCAGATTCTTGCTCGCTTCGCGTCCGTTCCCGTGCTCGTCCCCTCGATCGAGGACCACGTCGGTGCGGCTTCGGTGCGCAATACGTGCCGCATAGCGGGGGTGCAGTTGGGAACAATCGATGCACTACTCGCTCAGTTGGCGATCGTGAACAAACACACTCTGCTCACCGCGGATCGCGACTTCGTCCATGCCGCCCCCCACATCGGGCTGCGGGTGTGGCAGCCCCGATGAAACTCGCGTACCCTCCGAGTTTGCCTGATGGGCCGACCGTCGGTGGCCGCCGGTAGTCTCGACGCGTGGCCCTGTATCGCACCTATCGCCCGGCAACGTTCGCCGAAGTCGTCGGTCAGGAGCATGTCACCGACCCGCTCAGCCGTGCCCTCGACAGCGGCCGGATCAACCACGCCTACCTGTTCTCGGGGCCGCGTGGCTGCGGCAAGACGTCGTCGGCGCGCATCCTCGCCCGCTCGCTCAATTGCGCGCAGGGACCCACGTCGACGCCGTGCGGCACCTGTTCGTCGTGTGTGGCGTTGCGGCCCGGTGGCCCCGGCAATCTCGACGTGATCGAACTCGACGCCGCCAGCCACGGCGGTGTGGACGACACCCGCGAACTACGCGACCGCGCCTTCTACGCGCCGTCGGAATCGCGGTATCGGGTGTTCATCGTCGATGAGGCGCACATGGTCACCAACGCCGGTTTCAACGCGCTGCTCAAGATCGTCGAGGAGCCGCCGGAACACCTGATCTTCGTATTCGCCACCACCGAACCGGAGAAGGTGCTGCCGACGATCCGTTCGCGCACCCACCACTATCCGTTCCGGCTACTAGCGCCGCCGGTGATGCGTGGGTTGCTGGAGAACATCTGCGCCAAGGAACACGTCACCGTCGCACCCGACGTGTATCCGCTGGTGATCCGTGCGGGCGGGGGATCGCCGCGTGACTCGCTGTCGATCCTCGACCAACTGCTAGCCGGGGCGGGCGAGGACGGCGTGACCTACGATCGCGCGCTCGCGCTGCTCGGTGTCACCGACGTCGCGCTCATCGACAACGTCGTCGACGGCCTGGCCGCCGGTGACGGGGCGTCTGTGTTCGCGACGGTCGAACGGCTCGTCGACGCCGGGCACGATCCGCGCCGGTTCGCGATCGATCTGCTCGAACGTTTGCGGGATCTCATTCTGCTGCAAGCGGTTCCGGAAGCGGTCGATCGTGGTCTGGTGGAGGCACCGGGGGAGCAGCTGACCCGGATGCGGGAGCAGATCGAGGTGCTGGGGCCCGCCACCCTGACCCGGTTCGCGGAGACCACCCACGCCGCGCTCGGTGAGATGCGTGGAACCACGTCCCCGCGGTTGCTGCTGGAGGTGCTGTGCGCGCGGTTGCTCCTGCCCGCGACATCGGCGGACGGGTCGGCGCTGCTGCAGCGGATCGAACAACTCGAAGCCGGTGTGGTCACCGGGGGTGGTGCCGCACGCACCGCAACACCCACGAATACTGCTGCGGCCCCGGCTGAATCGGTGTCCCAGCAGCCGGTCGCCGAGTCGCGTTTCATGCGGCCGTCCGAACGCAAGGCGATGGAGGAACGCAAGGCTGCCGCGGAGGCGGATCGTCGGAAAGCCGAAGAGGTCGAAGCCGATCACGTGACGCAGGATCCGGCGCCACTGAAACAGGAGATACCGGCGCAGGCCCCGCCCGCACAGGTGGTGCCGGCAACCATCGACCAGACGCCACCGTGGGAGCCGGATCCGGTTGTCCCTGAACCGATCGTGCCCGAATCCTCCAGCCCGCAATCTCCCGGCCCGAAATCCCCTGTCTCGAAATCCCCTGTCCCGGAACGGGTCGTCACCGAATCCTCCCCGGCAACGACGATCCGGCCGGAGCGTACAGTGCCGCCGCGGAGTGTTGCCGACGACGAGTCCGGTACGGCGACAAAGGTTCCCGGCGATGATATACCGCTGCCCGATGAACCCGTCGACGAATACGCTCTGCCGCCGGAGGATTCGGCCCCGCGAGTCCGGCCTGTGCGGCCGGCGCCCGAACCGGAGCCCGAGCCGCAGACCGGTGGTCTCGACCTCGATACCGTTCGGACCCGGTATCAGGACTTCCGTAACGCGGTACGGGAACGGGCGAAGACCCTCGAACCGATGCTGTCGGCGGCCGTCGTGCACGATCTGCAGGACCGGACGGTGGTGCTCGCGCACCCGTACGAGGTGCTCGTCCAGCGGCTCGGCGCACCGCATGCCGTCGCCGTGATGCGGGAGGCGCTGAGCGAGGTGTTCGGCACCGAACTCGATGTCCGGGCCGTACACCTGGCGCCTGGCTCCGCTCCGGCGGCCGGTGCGCCCGTATCGGGTGGTCCGCGGCCGGTGGCCAAGGCGCAGCCCAAACGCGCTCAGACCTATGCGCGGCCGAGCGTCCAGAATCAGACTGCCGCAACGTCGCCGGCGCCCGAGCCGGTCGTCGAGAAGCAACCTCCGCCACCCGAGCCGGAACCGGAACCCGAGCCGCCTCGCGCCGACGAGGACATTCCCGAGGAAGAACAGGCCGAGATGGTGGCCGACGCGCACTCCGGGACCCCGGACCGCCACCACGATCAAGGAGCCGTGGCGCTGGATCTCCTGAAGACCGAACTGGGTGCCACGGTTATCGAGTAGCGGGGTCTGAGGTGGGGGCGCCAGGTGTCGAAAGGTCACCGGACCCTTCGTGACCCTCGCGACTTCGTCGCTTCGGCCTCAGGGATCAAGGTGTGTGGTCGCGACTGTGCTTCTTGAGGTGTTTGGGGTGGAGGTGTGTGGTCGCGACTGTGCTTCTTGAGGTGTTTGGGGTGAAGGTGTGTGGTT
>NZ_CALLZT010000214.1:0-14755 GCF_937858515.1 uncultured Gordonia sp.
GGACCCATTCCGAACCCGGAAGCTAAGCCCACCAGCGCCGATGGTACTGCACCCTGATCAGTGTGGGAGAGTAGGACACCGCCGCAACCCAACCCCTTTGGGCCCCTGACACCTGGTGTCAGGGGCCCAAAGTAATTTCAGTCGACGGTAGTCCCTGGGACGACAATCATCGGAATGGCCAAGGCACGCAGGATCTTTGATGCGGTGGAACCGAGAAAGATCGTATTGGGGGCGGCGAGCCGGCTGGAACCGACCATGATCGCGTCGCCGTCGTGCCATTCGAGCGAGGTCACAGCCTCCTCGATGGTGTGGCCTTGCGCAATCGTCGAGGAGATCGGGAAGTCGGCCGGCAGCCGCTTGTGCGCCTCATCGAGGGTTGACTGGGCGTGCGTGCGGGCGTCGGCGACAGCCACGTCGTCGGGGGTGTCGGCCCAGGGTTGAACCTCGTCGAGTGCCACCAGCGAGACCATGCGAATCGGGCGATGTGCCCGCAGCCCAGCCCGGATGGCCGTCTGGAACAGCAGATCGGTGCCGGGTCGATGGCCGATCATCACAGTGAGTTCCCGGACCTGTTCGGCACCGACATGGCTGAAACCCAGGGGTGCCAGCGCGACCGGGATGGGGGAGGAGTGCAGGATGCCGTTGACGACGGTCCCGAGTGTGTGCCGGCCCAGGATGCCGCCGCCCGAACCGCCCATGACGATGAGGTCGGCTCCCGACTTCTGAGCCTGCCGGATCAGGCCCGAGGCCGGATTGGCGTCGGTGGCGATCGTCGCGGTGGTTTCGATGTCGTCGGGAATCATCGCGGTCGCGTCGTCGAGCCAGGCCTGGGCGGCGTGATCGAGGGCGTCGGAGAGCTTGTCTATGTCGCTCTGCTCGTCGGTCCCCGGCGCGTGCGGCTCGGGCGGGATGACGACGCACAGTTCGAGTTCGGCGTCGAGGGTGCGGGCCAGCGATGACCCGAGGGCAACGGCGTCGGCCCCGCCGGCGGTGGCGATGTAGGCGACGAGCAGTTTCATTGTGTGTCTCCGATCGGCAGCTGCCACCAGCCTAGTGCGACGCACGCCGATGCTGTCCGAATCGGTGGGCTTTGGGGCGAATGTCCGGCGGAACGTACTGAGCACCCGGGACGGTGACAGTCCCGGGTGCTCAGAGTGCGTCGGCGGATCAGCTCAGATGGTGCACTTCCTGCAGCCCGTACACGGGTGTCGGGATGCCCTCATAACGCGCCTTGAGCTGCAGCGCCAGATATAGCGAGTAGTGACGCGACTGGTGCAGGTTGCCGCCGTGGAACCACAGATGTGGTTGCTGGGTCGGCTTCCACATATTGCGCTGCTCACCTTCCCATGGACCGGGATCCTTGGTGGTGTCAGAGCCCAGACCCCAGACCTTGCCGACTTTGTCGGCGATCTGCTGACCCATCAGGTCGGCGGCCCAGCCGTTCATCGAGCCGTATCCGGTGGCGTAGACGACGACGTCGGCGGGCAGTTCGGAACCGTCGTCGAGGACCACGCTGTTCTCGGTCAGGTGGTCGACGTTGCCGTGGGCCAGCTTGATACTGCCGTCCGCGATCAGCTCGGCCGCGCCGACGTCGATGTAGTAGCCCGATCCGCGTCGCAGGTACTTCATGAACAGGCCCGAATCGTCGTCGCCGAAGTCGAGGTCGAAACCGGCGGCGGCGAGCCCGTCATAGAACTCCTTGTCCTGTTCGCGGATGGCGTCGTACACCGGGATCTGGAACTCGTGCATGATGCGGTACGGCAGTGAGGCGAACGTGAAATCGGCCTTCTTGGTGGTCATTCCGCTGTCGACGGCGCGCTGACTGTACAGATCGCCGAGCGCGATCTCCATCAGCGAATCGGACTTGACGATGTGCGTGGAGGACCGCTGGATCATCGTGACGTCGATGCCGTTGTCGACGAGGGCCTTGGAGATGTCCATCGCCGAGTTATTGGAACCGACGACGACCACCTTCTTGCCCTTGTAGCCGTCGGGACCGGGATGCTGACTCGAATGGTGCTGCTCGCCTTGGAAGATGTCCTGGCCGGTGAACGTGGGGACGTTCGCCTTGCCCGACATGCCTGTCGCCAGGACCAGCTCGGACGGGTGCAGCGTCATCTTCTCGCCGTCGCGGTCGATCTCGACGGTCCAGGTGCCGGCCTCGTCGTCGTAGACGGCCGACGTGCAGGTGGTCTTGGACCAGTAGGGGACCTCCATGACCCGCGTGTAGAACTCCAGCCAATCGCCGATCTTGTCCTTGGGTGCGAATGTCGGCCAATTCTCGGGGAACGGCAGGTACGGGAGGTGGTCGTACCAGACCGGGTCGTGCAAGCACAGCGACTTGTAGCGTTTGCGCCACTGGTCGCCGGGGCGGTCGTGGCGATCGACGACAATCGACGGAACGCCCAGCTGGCGCAGTCGGGCACCGAGTGCGATACCGCCCTGACCACCACCGATGACCAGTACGAACGGCTGCGCGCTGCGGCCGAGTTCGGCGGCTTCGGCTTCCTTCTTCTCCGCCCACGACCGCGGATCGGGATCGCTGCCGTGGACGGCGCCGCGCGGCCGGCTGTACCCGGCCGATTCCTCGTGGCCCTTGAGCTCCTGCAGCGTGGTGAGCAGGGTCCAGCCCTTGTCCTCGCCGTCCTCGGGCCGGATCCGCAGGTGTCCTTCGCCGCGGCCTACGGACGTCTCGAACTTGATGAACGCCGAGACGATGCCGTCGCCGTCGTCGGAGGCCGGGTCCGCGGTGGCGAAGCCGACCGGATCGACGTCATCGAGGCGGGCGCGGAGCATGTCGGCGATCTCCTCGTGCCCTTCGACCGTCTTGATGTTCCACGTGAAGGCGACCAGGTCGCGCCAGAAGCTGCTGGTCGCGAAGAGTGCGGTGACCCGCTCGACATCGCGTGAGGCCAGCGCCTCGTTGAACTTGGCCAGCCAGGCGTCGATCCGTTGCTGGGCGTCGCCGACGGATTCGGCGGCGGGTGGTTCGAGGGTCTGCGTCATTGGGTGCACCTCCTGTGTGGGAGACGTACCGGTGGTCACCGGCACGGTTGTGATGTACAGCACACATCGGGCGAGCGTCCCGGACAAGGGTTGCAACGGGTTGCGGTGTCGGCGGCTTTGCGCATCCATGTGATGCGGAGCACAATTGAAGTCGATGGCACGCAGTGGATCCCTCGAACCGGCGGTGAATGTCGGCGACGACCCGAGACAGTTCGCGCAAGTCCTGAGCGCGGTGTACGACGCCGCGATGTCGGGTGCGCGCATGCCCGCACGACCGCGGACGGTGATCAGCGACTCGTGGCATCGGGTGCAGGGCGCCGGGGTGGATCCGGATACCAGCAGCCCGGACATCGCCCTCGACCTCGACGAACTCGAAGTACGCCGGCAGTCGTCCGGCCTGGCGACGATCCTGCCCGACCTGACCCGCGGGCTCGGTGCGGTCATCGACGGCGGCGACAACATCCTCGTGGTCGCCGACGCGCAGGGGCGGGTGCTGTGGCGCAGTGGCTCGCCCCGGGTACTGATGAGGGCCGATCGGCTCGGATTCATCGAAGGTGCCGACTGGGCGGAGAACAACGTCGGCACCAACGCCATCGGAACCGCCCTGATGTCGGGCAGACCGGTGCAGGTGTTCTCCGCCGAACACTACGTGCGCAGTCATCACGCCTGGACCTGTGCCGGATCGCCGATCAAGGACCCGCGCTCGGGCGAGACGCTCGGTGTCGTCGACGTCAGCGGGCCGGCCGCCACCATTCATCCCACCACGCTGGCGCTCGTCGATGCCGTTGCCCGGCTTGCCGAGTCGCAGTTGCGTGAACAGCATCATCGGTCGCTCGACACCCTGCGCGCGGTGGCCGCACCGATCCTGGCCCGATCACCTGGGCCGGCGCTCGCGGTCGACCCGCACGGCTGGGTCGCCGCGCTCGACACAGTGTCGCCACGCTCACGCCTGGTGCTGCCTCAGGTCGACTCGCCCGGCCGGTACTGGGTCAACACCCTCGGCGAATGCGACATCGAGGCACTTCCGGGCGGTTGGCTGGTCCGGGTCACCGAATCTGCCGACACCGCGACCACGATCCTGGAACTGGCGCCGGGCCCGAACGGTGGGTCGATCGTCACCGTCGAAGGCGGCAGCGGAAAGTGGACGTACCGTCCGTCGCCCCGGCACGCACAGATCCTTGCGTATCTCACCGCACACTCCGAGGGGGCGAGCGCGGCACAGCTGTCGACGCACCTGTTCGGCGTGCCCGACCGCACCGTCACTGTGCGCGCCGAAATGTCGCGCCTGCGTAAGCATCTCGGCGGATTGATCGTCGCGGGACCGTACCGCTTCGCCGACACCGTCGACGTCCGCGGTCGGCGTATGGGAGGCATGCCCTAGCGTTGGCCGCATGACGTCGTTGACCGAGGGCCGCACATCGTTGGTGGCCGGATACCTTCAGCACATCGCCGACCAGTGCGCAGGGGACCGGTCCGGGAAGGTCGCCGACTACATTCCCGAACTCGCGGCGGCAGACCCCGAGCAGTACGGGTTGTCGCTGTGCGCGCACGACGGCTACATCTACTCGGTCGGAGACACCGCCACCGAGTTCACGATCCAGTCGATGTCGAAGCCGCTGACGTACGCGATGGCGTTGGGCGAGCACGGGCCGGACATCGTCGACGCGAAGATCGGGCTGGAACCCTCGGGGGAGGCGTTCAACGAGATCAGCGTCGACAGCCGACGCCGGCCCCGCAACCCGATGATCAACGCAGGGGCGATCACTGCGGCATCGTTGCTGCTTCCGCAAGATCGGGAAGTGCGCGCGGAGTCCGTCGACGAGGTGTTCGCCGAGCTCGTGGAGTTTTATTCGGCATGTGCCGGGCGAGTTCTGACGATCGACGACGACGTGTACCGGTCGGAGAAGTCCACCGGATCGCGCAACAGGGCCATCGCATACATGCTCGACAGTTTCGGGGTCATCGGTACCGACCCCGACGCTGCCCTCGATCTCTATTTCCGGCAATGCTCGTTGCGGGTGACCACCGACGACCTGGCAGTCATCGGCATCACGATCGCCTGCGGCGGCCTCAACCCGCGCACCGGCCGGCGAGTGTTCAGCCGGCGAACCGCGCAGCGCCTGCTCAGCGTGATGACCACCTGCGGTATGTACGACGGCGCCGGCGACTGGGTCACCTCGGTCGGTATCCCCGCGAAGAGCGGTGTCGGCGGCGGGATTCTCGGCTCACTGCCGGGGCAGCTGGGGATCGGTGTGTTCTCGCCGAGGCTCGACGACCACGGCAACAGTGTCCGCGGCGTCGACACGTGCCGGCACCTCTCGGCGGATCTCGGCCTGCACATGTTCAATATCGCACGGGACAGCCGGGTGACGATCCGCTCCGTCTATGACATCGGCGAATTCGAGGTCGGGCCGCGGTGGACCGGCACTCATCGTGCGTATCTCCGTGGCTGCCGCGACCGCGCTCGGGTGTACGAGCTGCAGGGCGACCTGACCTTCAGCGATGTGGAAAGTGTGCTGAGGCGTATCGATCGCGACATCGACAGCTGCGACATCGTGATCGTCGAGATCTCCAGAGTCGACGTCATCGATCCGGTGGCCCGGCGCATGGTGGTCGGCGGTGGTCTGTCGCTGGCTGAGCGTGGCAAACGGGTGCTGTTGGTGGACCCGGATGGTGCGCTGCGTGACGGATTGAGTCGTCTGGAGGAACGGACGGGTCTGCCTGGGGTATCGAAAATTGAACTGCCACATATGTACTCGACGATGGAGGAGGCTGTTGCGGCGGCCGAGTCGATCCAGCTCGAAGGCGCGCCGCAGTAGCCACTAGACTCTGCGGGATGCGTTTGGTGATTGCGGAATGCCGGGTCGACTACGTCGGACGGCTCACGGCCCATCTGCCGATGGCCAGGCGGTTGCTGCTGATCAAATCCGATGGTTCGGTGAGCGTGCACGCCGACGATCGCGCGTACAAGCCGCTCAACTGGATGAGCCCCCCGTGCCGGCTGACCGAGGCCGAGGTGCCCGACGGTACCGATGCCGAGGCGTACTGGGTGGTCACCAACAAGGCGGGAGAAGAACTGCGCATAACCATCGCGTCGATCGAACACGATTCGAGCCACGAACTCGGCGTCGACCCCGGACTGGTCAAGGACGGCGTCGAGGCGCATCTACAGGAGTTGCTGGCCGAGCACATCGATACGCTCGGTGCCGGGCATACGTTGATCCGGCGGGAGTATATGACCGCGATCGGGCCGGTCGACATCCTGTGCCGTGACGCCGACGGTCACACGGTGGCGGTGGAGATCAAGCGGCGCGGGGAGATCGACGGCGTCGAGCAGCTCACGCGCTACCTGGAACTGCTCAACCGTGATACGACGATCGCCCCCGTCGCCGGCGTGTTTGCCGCACAACAGATCAAACCGCAGGCCCGCACGCTGGCCGAGGATCGGGGCATCCGCTGCGTGGTGCTCGACTACGACGAACTGCGCGGCGCCGAGAGCAACGAGTTCCGGCTGTTCTGACCGGACCGGGCGATCAGCGCCGGACGGTGTCGGCGGTGATCTTCGCCTCGCCGCTGAGCGTCTTGTTGATCAAGTCGACGTCGTCGATCTCGGAGGCCAGCAGCAGGGGATCGTCCTTGCCCTCGTGCGTGAGCTTCTCGGGCAGTTCGTTGAGCAGGCTGCGGATCTCGATGACCTGGCTGATGATGTTGCGGCGCACCGAATCGGCGGAACCGAGCAGTTCGCGGGACCGGGCCAGCCGGGCCTGTGCGATCTCCCGCGAACGCTCCTTGATGGCCAGCGCGTCGGTGTCGGCCTGCTCGCGGATCTCGCGGGCACGTTCGGTGGCCTCGGCGATGCGTTTGTCGCCGAGTGCCTTGGCCTCGGTGGTCGTCTTCGTGGCGAAAGCCTTGGCGTCGGCCTTGGTCTTGTCGGCGAGGTTCTTGGCGTCCGTCGTGGTCTTGTCGGCGAGCGCTTTGGCGTCGGCGGTGGTGGTCCGCGCGAAGGTCTGAGCATCGCTGCGGGTTTTGTCGGAGTAGGCGTCGGCCTCAGCCCGCGTCTTCTCGGAGTAGGCCTTCGCTTCCTGCACCGTCTTCGCCGCCGTGGACTGGGCATCCTTGATGGTCTTGTCGGAGAATGCCTGTGCCTCGCGACGCACCTTTTCCGCGTCGGCAGCGGTGTCTCGCTTGCTCTTGTCGGCGTTGGTTTGTGCATCCCGCTTGAGCTTGGCGGCGAATGTCTGCGCCTCCGACCGCACCCTGTCCGCCTCTTCTTTGGCGGATCTGCGCAGGTTCTCGGACTCCTGCCGGGCGATGGACAGCGTCTCGGCGGCCTCGGAGGAGGCCTCGGCACGCATCTCGGAGGCCTCGTCGGAGGCAAGTTGCAGCATTCGGGACAGGCGCTCGCTCATCCCCTGGGCGGTCGTCGGCGGCACGGACAGCCGGTCGACCTCGCCGCGCAATTCGGCGATCTCGTCGCGAGCGCTTTCCAGGTGGGCCGCCAGCTCACGGGCGTTGACCGACGCGGCGTCGCGGTCGGCGGCCAGCAGCCGCATCTCGGCGTCTACTCGCCGCAGGTGCTCGATCACTTGGTCGCGATCGAATCCGCGCATCACTACGGTGAATGTGTCCGTCCCCGGTCCAGCTGCCATGCCGCGAGTTTAACCGAGTCGCCGTCAGTGTCCTACACCGTGTGCGGCTGGTTCGACAAGCTCAAGAAGTACGCCACCAGCGTCTTTCGGATGCACGAAATTAATCCGTGAATCCGCTGTGCCGCGCTTCGGAGCGGGGTATAGGACGCGGATTCCGGCGCCGGTGAGACGCTCGCAAACGGCGTCGACGTCGGTGACGCGAACAGCGAGCTGTTGCAGGCCCGCACCGCTGCGTGCGATGAACTTGGCGATCGTGGACTCCTCGTTGAGCGGAGCGAGCAACTGGATGACGGCGGCTCCGGAGGCGTCGGCACCGGCCGGCCCGATCATCGCCTCCTCGACACCCTGCTCGACGTTGGTCTCCTGATGCAGCGTCACGAACCCGAGGTTGTCCGCGTACCACTTCTTGGCGGCGTCGAGATCTGGGACGGCGATACCGACGTGGTCGACGGCGGTGACGAGATCGGCGATGAGGGCGGTGGCGGGGGTGGCAGTGGGGTCTGCCGGTGGTGTGGTCATGGTCTCACGGTAGCGTCTTATCCAATGACCCGAACGGCCGCTCGGTAGACGCGGCGGCATCCATGTCCGGGCCACGTTCACGAACACCTGCTGGAGGTCCCCAAATGTCGACTGTCATTGTTGCCGGTGCACGGACGCCCTTCGGGCGACTGAGCGGTTCGCTCAAGGATTTCAGCGGTGTCGACCTGGGGGCGATCGCCATCAAGGGTGCGCTGGAGAAGGCGGGCGTGCCCGCTTCCGAAGTACAGTACGTGATCATGGGGCAGGTGCTCACCGCCGGCGCCGGGCAGATGCCGGCCCGCCAGACCGCCATCAAGGCCGGTATCGGCTGGGACGTTCCCGCACTGAGCATCAACAAGATGTGTCTGTCGGGTATCGACGCGATCGCGCTGGCCGACCAGCTGATCCGTGCCGGTGAGTTCGACGTCGTCGTTGCCGGTGGTCAGGAGTCGATGACGCAGGCGCCGTACATCCTTCCCGGTGCGCGCGGCGGCTACCGGTACGGCAACGCCGAGATCCTCGATCACACAGCCTTCGACGGACTGCACGACGCGTTCACCGATCAGGCGATGGGGTTGCTGACCGAGCAGGGCAACGACACCGACGGTTTCACCCGCGAGCAGCAGGACGAGTTCGCCGCCCGCAGCCACCAGCTCGCGGCCGCCGCGCAGAAGAACGGCGTGTTCGCCGACGAGATCGTGCCGGTGAGCATCCCGCAGCGCAAGGGTGATCCGATCGAGTTCACCGAGGACGAGGGTGTGCGCGCAAGTACGTCGGCCGATTCGCTGGCCCGGCTGCGTCCGGCGTTCCGCAAGGACGGCACGCTCACCGCCGGCAACTCGTCGCAGATCTCCGACGGCGCCGCGGCCGTCGTGGTCATGAGCAAGGCCAAGGCCGAGGAGCTCGGGGTGACCTGGCTCGCCGAGATCGGTGCGCACGGCGTAGTCGCCGGTCCCGACTCCGGCCTGCAGGCACAGCCCGCCAATGCCATCGAAAAGGCTTGTGCCCGTGAGGGTATCGCTGCTACTGATCTTGATCTGATCGAGATCAACGAGGCGTTCGCGGCTGTCGGTCTGTCGTCGGCGCGGCAACTCGGCGTCGACGAATCCATCGTCAACGTCAACGGTGGTGCCATCGCCATCGGTCACCCGATCGGCACCTCGGGCGCACGTATCACCCTGCATCTCGCATTGGAATTGCAGCGCCGCGGTGGCGGTATCGGTGCCGCCGCGCTGTGTGGTGCCGGTGGACAGGGTGACGCCTTGATCGTGCGGGTTCCGAAGGCCTGAAACGAGATCTGTACTACACCTTGTAGTAGAGACTCTGGGTTGTTCGGCACAATGGGAGCATGGTGAAAAGCATCTTCGACCTCAGCACGCCCGCCAAACGTTTCCGTTTTGTCGCAATTCTCGAGGCGATCACATGGTTCGCCCTGATTATCGCGATGATCGTCAAGCGGGTTGCCGACAACCCCGGCGCGGTGCAGGTTCCGGGCATGGTGCACGGCATCGTGTTCATCGCCTTCGTGGTGATCTCCTTCGTCACCGCCGCTGCACTGAAGTGGAACGCCAAGGTGACTGTGCTGGCGCTGGTATCGAGCATCCCGCCCTTCGGCACGCTGGTATTCGAGTGGTGGGCCGCCCGCAACGGTCACCTCGCCGAGCTTTCGGCCGGTGCGCCGGTGACGATGCAGGCGACCGCGTAGTCCACCTCAAGGTAGTCCATCTCATTGAGTCGCTCGGCCTCGATCGATGGTCCGTCTGCGGTGCGGGCACGGTTGAGTGTCACCGCGGTCTTCGCGCTGAACGGATTTCTCGCCGCGCTATGGGTGGCACACATTCCGGTGATCACCGATCGGGCGCACGTCTCGCACGCCCAGCTCGGCGGCCTGCTGTTGCTGATCGGGGTGTCGGCGTTCGTGGCGATGCAGTTGTGCGGCCCGGCGACCGACCGTTGGGGCCCACGTCCTACGACCGTAGGTGCCGCGCTGCTGCTCAGCGGTGCGATCATCGGTCCGGTGCTGGCCCGCAGTCCCGAGGCGCTCGCGGCGTCGCTGGCGGTGTTCGGGTTTGCCAACGGGGCGCTCGACGTGTCGATGAACGCCCAGGCAGTCGCGGTCGAACGGGCCTACCGGCGACCCATCATGTCGGCGTTCCACGGGTATTTCTCGGTCGGCAGCCTGGTCGGGTCCGGGCTGGTGGCACTGACCCTGTGGCTCGATGTCGGCGTGGGGCCGACGGGGGTCGGGGGTGCGGGCTTCGGTGTCGGGGTGGTGGCTGTGGTCCGGCATGGTCTGGTGCCGCGAGGCTACGGCGATCCACGGATCGAAGCGGCTGCTACCGACGATGATCCGTCCCCGCCGGGCGATCCGCGGTGGTGGCGGGATGTTGACCTGCGGCAACTGGGGTTGATGGCGCTGGTCGCGTTCGCGCTGATGCTCGCCGAGGGCACCGCCTACGACTGGAGTGCGCTGCACGTGGTCGAGACGTTCGGGACCACCGAGGCCATCGGTGCCATCACGTTCGGCGCGTTCAGTGCCGCGATGACGGTGGCGCGCTTGGGTATCGACCCGATCGCCGCCTCCGTCGGGCCGGTGCGTCTTGTGCGGTACGGCGCGCTCATCGGGGCAGCCGGGATGACGCTGGCGGTGCTGGCACCGGTCGCGCCGCTGGCCATCGGCGGGTGGACGGTGTTCGGCATCGGTTTGGCCGGGCTGATCCCGCAGATCTTCACCGCCGCCGGAAATCTCACCGTTCATGCGAGTGGCAGGGTGATCTCGGTGGTCGTCGGCTGCGGATACCTGGGCATGTTGGCGGGTCCCGCGGTCATCGGGTTCCTCGGCGGTGCGGTCGGGTTGTCGGGTGCGTTGGCAGTGGCGGTGGTCGCCCTGGCCTTCGCCGCTGCGTCCGCGGGTGTGGTCGCTCCCCGCGCCTGACGAGAGGCGTGACACACTGGACAGGTGACTCGACCCACTCGTCGGCAGCAGGCCGCCGCTGCCGTAGCAATGTCCGGGGCAGTGGATCTCACAGCCCTCAAGGAACGCGCCGACGCCCAGCGCGCCGCAGCCCAGAATGCCCGTCCCGCACCGCGTCCCGCCGCGCCTGAGGCGGGAGCACCGACTCAGCCATCTGCCGGTGGACCGGCGGTCATCGACGTCACTGACGCCACGTTCGAGGCCGACGTCATCGAACGGTCCACCCGGCAGTTGGTGATCGTCGATCTGTGGGCCACCTGGTGTGGTCCCTGCAAGCAACTGTCGCCGATCCTGGAGTCGCTGGCCGCAGGTGCCAACGGGTCCTGGGTGCTGGCCAAGGTCGACGTCGACGCCAATCCCGGTATCGCGCAGGCCTTCCGGGCACAGTCGATCCCGATGGTCATCGCCATCGCGCAGGGCCAGCCGGTCACCGCGTTCCAGGGCGTTCAGCCCGCCGGTCAGGTCGCCGCCTGGATCGACGATATCCTCGCCAAGGTCGGCCACACCTTCACCGGCGCAGACTTTCCGGCCGACGAACCAGTCATCGACGAACGGATGGCCGCCGCCGACCAACTGATGAACGACGGCGATTTCGCCGGCGCGCTGGAGGCGTACAAGGCGATCGCCGCCGACGAACCCACCAACACCGAAGCCGCATCGCTGGTCCGCAACCTGGAGTTCATGCTCCGCGCCAGCGCTCACGACCCGTCGATCGTCGACACCGCCGCCCCCGGTGACGTCGACGCCCAACTCGCCGCCGCCGACGTCCTGTTGGCCAACCAGCAACCCGAGGCGGCCTTCGACCGCATCATCGCCCTGGTCAAGGTGACCGCAGGCGACGACCGCACCAAGGCCCGCACCCGACTGCTTGAACTCTTCGAACTCTTCGACCCCGCCGAGCCGTTCGTCATCACCGCCCGACGCAAGCTCGCCAGCGCGCTGTACTGACTGAACGGCGAACATACCTTGCGCTGAGTTCCGGATTCCGGAACTCAGCGCAAGGTATGGCCGCGGTTACTGCCACGGATTGATCGTCGGCACCCCGGCCGCTTCGAATGGTGACTGGTCACGGGTCGCGACGATGAAACCCGCTGCGGCGGCAACGGCGGCGATCATGCCGTCAGCGGTGGCGATGGCGAGTCCGGATGCGCGTGCTCGCGCCATCAGCCGTGCGTAGTGCTCGGTGGCGGTGATGTCGTACGGCAGGATGCGGTCACCGAACACGGGCAGTGTGCGCTGCTCGAGTCGTTCTGTGAGCATGTCGCGACGTCGCCCGGCCGACAGCGCCGCCACACCGTACCGAAGCTCACCGACCGTAACCGCGCTGAGGTGGAGCGTGTCCACGTTCTGCGCGTCGAACCATGCGATGACGTGCGGGTCGGGATCCGGCCGCATCGGTTCACTGATGACGTTGGTGTCGAGGAGGATCACTCGGTGAGGTCCATCGGCTCGTGCGGCGTACGGTCCCGACTGTTGAGGATCGCGTGTTCGTCGTCGGTCAGTGGATCCTCCGACCAGATCTCCGCGAGCATCGAACCGAGTCGGACACGGTCGCGAGGCTGGACGGCCTCTGCGAGAATCGCCCGCATCTCGGCTTCGACACTGCGGTCGTTCTCCGCGGCACGCACCCGTATAGCCCGGTGTACTTCATCGCTGAGGTTGCGGATGGTCACGTTCTTCATGGGAGCTCACCCTCTGATAGCTGGCCGATTATCATTGTCATCAATGATAGCGAGTCTACTTAGTTGCCAGCATGGCAGTTTACGGAATTCCTTCTCGAAAATAACGATCTTCCACAGTCTACGGAACTCGCCTATTATCGAGAAATGACCAGACTCTTGCCGACGCGCGCAGGGCCTGCTGAAGGCTACGGTGAGGTACCGAAGACTGAGGTCGAGGTGCTCGCCAGGGCTGCTGCGCGTGTGCAGGCGAACCTTCCTGAGAGGTGGATGGTTCGGACAGCCGCCGAGATCCGAAGCTCGGATACCACCAACGGCGCAGGTGACCGGGTCGACCCGCTCTCGCTCTCGCTCGTCCGCGATGGCGTGGAGGTGCTGACGTACGTCATCGACGTGAGACGAACTGTGGGGTCGAACCCGCTGTCCGTCGCCGTCGATCGGCTGCTCGAGCTGTGCGACGACAACTCGTCCCAGCGACCTATGCTCGTCGCTCGCTATCTCAGCCCTCAACAGCGGCAAACTCTGCAAGGGCGCGGTATCGCATACGCCGACGCGACTGGAAACCTATGGCTGGTTTCGGATGATCCATTGATCCTGTTATCCGACCGAGGTGCGAGCGCTGACCCGTGGCGTGGTCCAGGCCGGCCCACCACCAATCTCAAGGGCCTCCCAGCTGCCAAACTCGTGCGCGCACTGGTCGACTTCGTTCCGCCGTACTCGGTCGCGGAGTTGGCCGCCCAGGCGGGGGCTTCGATCGGCGCGGCGTATCGCCTCAGCGACTACCTCGTGAGCGAGGGATTGCTGACCCGCGCCGACCGCGGGCCGATCACCGACGTCGACTGGCCTGAACTGTTATCGCGATGGAGCAGGGAATCCCCGTACCTTGACACCAGCACGACCTACGGTTTCCTCGAACCGCGGGGGATCGACGCCCTGGTCACGAAACTAGCCAAGCAGTCCTCGACGCAGCGCTACGCGGTAAGTGGCTCGGTGGCGGCCCAGCCCTACGCACCCTACGCAGACGCTCGTCTCAGCCTGATCTATACGGACGACCCGGCCACACTCGCAGCCGAAATCGGATTGCGTCCGGTCGCGGCAGGTGCCAATGTCTTGATTGCTGTACCGCGCTCGCCGGTGGTGTTCGAACGCACATCGACCTGGCGCGATATCACCGTCGTCGCCCCCAGCCAGGCGGTTGCCGACCTACTCAGTGGCCCGGGCCGTAACCCCGCCGAAGGCGACTACCTCTTGAGTTGGATGAAGGAGAACGAGGATGTCTGGCGTCGACAACTTGATCGTTGAAGCACGTACTGCGCTCCTCGACGCGGTCGAGGCGCTCACGGCCCACAAGGACGCGGTTGTCCTGATCGGTGCCCAAGCGATCTATCTGCGCACCGGCAACGCGACATTCGCGCTCGCCGAAGCCACCAAGGACTCGGACCTGGCCATCGACGCCCGTACACTCGGCGAGGATCCGAGGCTGGAAGAGGCGATGACAGCCGCCGGATTCATCCTCAACCCGGTCAGCAAGCAGCCCGGAGCCTGGATGTCGCCGACGGGGATACCCGTCGACCTCATGGTCCCCGAGTACCTCGCCGGCTCCGGAAGCCGTCGCGGTGTGCGTATTCCTCCGCACAGCAAGCACTCTGCGCGACGGGCGGCAGGGATCGAAGCGGCCATCGTCGACAAGGCTCCGATGACCGTCGATGCGCTTGACGGAAGTGGCCGCAGCGCCATCATCAATGTCGCGGGTCCGGCCGCGCTCCTCGTCGCCAAGCTGCACAAGATCGGCGAACGAGTGGGTAGTCCTGATCGCCTCAACGACAAGGACGCACACGACGCATACCGTCTGTTGGTCGCGACGGATACCGATGGGCAGTGTCAAGCCGTGGAAGCAACATTGGCCTTGAGTAGCGCCTCAAATTTCT
>NZ_CALLZT010000215.1:0-14355 GCF_937858515.1 uncultured Gordonia sp.
TCGGCGACATGCCCAACGACATCGAGATGCTCACCTGGGCCGACCACGGCGTCGCGATGGCCCACAGCGATCCGGCCGCCCTCGCCGCCGCCGACGAGGTGACCGCGGGCAACGACGACGACGGAGTGGCCGTAGTCCTGGAACGCTGGTTCTGAACCCGCGGTGGCCGTTGAGCACGCGGATCTACCGGAGGATCTCCTCGATCGAGGAGGCGGTCACGGCCCGCACCGTCCATGTGCTGAGCTGATCGGTATCGGTGCACGCATTGATCCGGTCGCGGGATGCGTCGTCGACGGCGATGTTCTTCGTCGCGAGCATCGTCAGAAGTGTCTTGGCCTGATTCGCCACCTGCCGTTCGAGTCCTTGCTCGAGTCCTTGCTCGAGTCCTCGTTCGAGTCCTCGTTCGAGTCCTTGCTCGAGTCCTTGCTCGAGTCCTTGCTCGAGTCCTCGTTCGAGTCCTCGTTCGAGTCCCTGTTCGAGTCCCTGTTCGAGTCCCTGTTCCAGACCCGCTCGCAGACCCTCCCGGAGCCCTTCCGTCTGAGCTTCGGCTTTGAGTTTGTCGATGAGTTCGCGGCCCCAATCGGTTTCCGCGACCCATGCGTGGGATTGGGTTGTCAAAACGACCTCCAGTTGCGCTAGGACATGGGCAGGGAAGACGGTCTGTGTGATCGCAGCGTACATCCGATGATTGACGATGTCAGGGTCGAAAACCGCTGGAAGTGCACGGAGAACATCCCAGTTGCCGGGATGCGTCATTGCCGAGAGCATCGCCAGATCGGGATCGGCGCGCGCGGCCGCGGTATTGGTGATGGGAGGTATCCGGGATGGACCCAGAACTATCGGGATGAAGGAGCCGTGTCCGGTCTCGACTGGTGTGGCGGCCCATCGTGCTGTTCTCTCGTCGGGACACAGGACGAGCAGGTAGACGGCATGTCGGAGGCGGCTCCGCAAGGCGGCCGCGTAGTGCGGCCAACTGAACCGCTTGTCGTTGTCGGGTCGCCGTTGGTTCTCGACGATGAGACCAGCCACGGGGTCGCCTGCGGAGTCGCGAAGGACCAGAACGGCATCGGCGAGGAGCTGTTTGGGGACGGCATCGGTCAGATCCGAGTCGTCGACGGTGACACTGTCGTGTTCGGGCACCGTGACCTGGGCGAGGCCGGTGAGCAACTCGACCCCGAACTCCGCGCGGTTACGGATCAGTTCAAGGGGCGCTTCGTGTTCCGGTGACGGCATGGAACAAATGGTATGGTCCTGTTCGCGCATCGGGTCGCGTGAGCAGGGCCTGTCGGCACATCTGTGGATAAGTATTCAGTTGTACACAGCCAGCGGTCGGCACACGCAGCCGTAGTCAGGTGGTCGACAATGGCAGTCATGAGATGGGACAGTTTCGTCGGTACGCTTACGGGGATCGGGCACGTCACGCCGAACATGATCCGTGCGACGTTCGTCGTCGACGGTGGGTATGTGCCTATCAGACCCGGCGATGAGTCGGTGGTGCTGTACTTTTCCCGAGACGGCGTCGCGTTGCGGACCGAGCAGAGCGACGGCCCGGAGTCGTTCGGCGGCTGGGAGGTCGCCGACACCGACCGCAGCCTGGGTAACCGCAACTTCACGATCCGCGGCTACGACAACGTATCTCGCGAGCTGATCATCGACATTGCCGAGCATCCGCATGGACTCGCCGTCGACTGGTTCCGCAAGGCGGAGCCGGGGTGGCAACTGCTGATGGCCGGTCCGCGGTCGTGGTACGACCCACCCGCCGACGCCACGCGGCATGTGCTGGGCGCAGACCTGGCGGCGCTGCCGGCGCTCGCCCGTATCCTGGAGAACACCCCCGGCCATATAGCCGTCACGGTTCTCGCCGAAGTGCTTGATGCCGAGGATCTTTCATACCTTCCGCACCGAGACAACACCACCGTCGTCGAATTGGTCGGTTCGGGAAACGATGCCGCTGAGTCGCGGTTGTCGGCGGCCCTGGCCGAACTCGACCCGAAACCCGATGCCTATGTCTGGTACTCGGCTGAATCGGCCGATATTCGTGCCGCCAAAAAGACCTTGCGTGCAGCGGGATTCGGCAGAGACCGGTACGACGTCGTCGGCTACTGGCGGCGGGATTCCGAGCGGTGGCTCACTCGCTTCAATGTGCGGGCCGACGAGTTCATGAAGGTCTATGACGAGGCGGTGGCTGCGGGGCAGTCTGCTGACGAGGCGCTGGACACCTACGAGCAGGCGCTCGAACAGGCAGGGCTGTAACGGATCTGGTGTCGGTCAAGGAGAGTGGGATGGGTGATCGGTCGGCCGGTGTGCTGTGGCGTGCGGGTCATCTTGCCGGTGAGTACACGGTGCTGCCGGACGGATGTATGGACATCATCTGGACCGGTGAGCGGCTCCTCATCGCAGGTCCCGACACCGGTCCGTATGTCGGGAGTTCACCGAACACGTGGTCGCCCATAGGGTTTCGGTTCCGTCCCGGTGCCGGTCCGTCGGTGATCGGCCACGCCGCCTACGCTCTGACCGATGCCCGAATCCCCGCCGCGGATCTCTGGCCGTCGTACCGGGTCGATCAGTGGACCGAACAGCTTTGCGGCGGTGATGATCCCGCGGCAGCACTGGCGATGCTCTGTACGGAAACGGCTTATCGTCCCCCACCGGTGGCGGCTGCCGCGACGATGCTCGGCGATGGCGGTTCTGTGGCGGACACTGCCGACCGACTCGGCATCACCACCCGGACTCTGCACCGACTATCATTGCAGCACTTCGGGTATGGACCCAAGACACTCGCCCGGATCCTGCGCATGAAACGCGCCGTCGCCCTGCTGCCCCGCGCCGATCCCACGACCGTCTCGCATGCGGTGGGCTACGCCGACTACGCGCACATGTTCCGCGATCTCACCGAGCTCACCGGCCGATCACCGGTCACCTTCACCGCCGATCAGGCGAGCGCACAGTAGAAGTCGACGGCGTTGCCGTCAGGATCGCGGACCGTCGCATAACGCTGGCCCCACGGGGCGTCGAACGGTGCGTGTACCGACGGCGCACCCGCGGCGACCAGTGCGTCATGCACGGCGTCGACGTCGGTCGGCGTGGCGCACGCGAACGCCACCGCCATCGCGTGACCACCCGCCGGCGGTGTCCACGACGGATCGATCGACGTCATCACCTCCCGCGTGTCGAACATGACGCGCCAGTCACCTGCCTGCGCCTCCGCATGCGGTGCGGATGTGGCGTCACCGGCGAAGCTCAGGCCGCACCGCGTGTAGAACGCAACGGCCGCGGCCATGTCGGCGACCACGATGGACAGCGCGTTGGGAATCGGTTTGTTCATGACGTCGACGCTAACCGGCGACACCCCGGCGCCGCATGAACGTTTCGGACACGCCGGAATCAGGCAGCCGGCGTCGTAGGGTGGTCGGGTGAGCGCTGACAATCAGGAAGAAGCCGGTCGCGAGCTCGTCGCCGAGGCCTACCGGATCGCCGACGACGTGCTGTTCCCGGCGGCGGGTGAAGTCGACCGGACCTCGACGATCCCGGACTCGCACTGGCGCACGCTCGCCGACGCCGGCTTCTACGGCATTGCACTACCGGGCGAACTCGGTGGTCCGGGACTCGAGTTCGGGCAGCTCATCGAGATCCTCGAGGTGATGATGAGCGGCTGCCTCACCACCGCATTCACCTGGCTCCAGCATCACGGTGTCGTGATCGCACTCGCCACAACATCCAATGCTGAACTGCGGGAACGTTTTCTGTCTAAAGCGACGTCGGGGACGAAGCGCGCCGGCGTCGCCTATGCGGGAGCCGTCCCCACGCCGCCGCGGATGCGTGCGACCCGCGTCGACGGTGGCTGGCGCCTGGACGGTTACGCGCCGTTCGTCAGCGGTTGGGGCATCACCGAACTGCTGCAGATCAGCGCCCGCGATGTCGACACCGACGACGTCGTCGCGGCGATCATCGAGACGGACAAACTGCCGACGTCTGCGGTCCGGTCGGCTTCGGTTGATCTGACCGCCGGAAATGGTTCCCGCACAGTTGCGTTGGCGGTCAATTCGCTGATCGTTCGCGACGCCGACGTCGTCAGCCGGGTTCCGCTGGAAACCTTCTTCGCCACCCAGACCATCGGCGTCCGGATCAACGGGACTCAGCCGTTCGGGGTGATCCGCCGGTCCGTCGGACTTCTCGACGAGTCCGGCCACGCCGACGCGGCACAGGCGTTGCGCCGCCGCGGTGACGAGGTCCGTTCCCGCCTCGACCAGGGACTCGGCGACCCCGATGCCCTCATCCGGGCCCGCGCCGACGCGGCCCGGCTGGCGGTCGATGCGGCGTCGGCGCTGGTCGCGGCCGGCGGCGGCCCGGCGCTCATCAGGGGCTCCCATGCGGAGCGGCTGGTCCGGGAGGCCGCGTTCACGCTGGTCGCGGCCAGCCGCCCCGCATTGAAGGATCTCCTCGTTCACCAATTCAGTGGCGTGGAGGACAGTTCCTAACCGACGCTGCCGGAGCAGTTGGCGCTGGCGAACGGACCTTTGGCCGTCTGGGTGTACTTCACCTCGCCGTCGACGACGATCTCGCAGGTCGAGGTCGCGCCGTCGTCGCTGCTGTTGGTGACGGTCAGCGACGCGATCTTGCCGAACCCGGATACCGTGACCTGCTTCTCCCACGGCAGCGGCGCGTCGGTCTCCTGCGCCATGTTGAAGTCCTTGTCGGTCCAGGTGATCGAACCCGTTCCGGTTCCGGTGACGCGGTAGGTGACGATGACCTCCCGGTTCATCTCCTTGTCGATCTCGTTGGCGGCGCCGCCGATGAGTGCTACGCAGCCGCCGACCATCGCGACGAACAGCAGGATGATGCCGCCGAGAATCCACGGCCACTTCTTGCGCTTGCGCGCGGGCGGCATCTGCGGCGGGTACTGGCCCCCGTACGGCTGCTGACCGTACGGCTGCTGACCATACGGCTGCTGGGGATACTGCCCCTGCGGGAACTGGGGAGGCGGATTGTTGCTCATGATTCTCCTTGGGATGTTGGGCGGGTGGTGGTCAGCAGACGGCGAGGGCGTAACGGCCCGTCGCCGAATTCACCGACTTCTGAACGCCGTTGACGAACACTCGGCATTCGGCGTAGTAGCCGTCTGTCTGGATGGCGGCCGCGGTGAGCTGGTAGGTCGACCGAGAGGTGAATGACTGCGTGCCCGAGTACAACTTGGAGCCGGACCGCGTGTACTTGCCGTATGTCGGCAAATGGGTTGTGGTGAGCGAGGATTGATCGTTGTCGGCGTTGAACCAGTTGGACGACATGTTGTTTGCGACGTCGCTGATGAAGACGTAGCGGACCCGGTCGCCGGCGGTGGGGTCCTCGGTGCTCGCGACCGCGGTGCCTACCCCGATCGCGACGTTGGCGGCTGCGGCTGCGGTGATCGCGACGGCCGCGACAATCTGCTTCTTGTTCATGAAACTCTCCTTCATGTGGACGCGAAAGTGTGACTCGCTGATCCGGTTATGCGGACGGCCGGCAACGATCCGGAGTCCGCGTGGGTGGGTCGATATCGAGGTAGAGCGGCCTCGCCGCCCTCTGCTACCTCAGGAAACCTGTGCAGCTTGTCGATGCCGAGGACTATTGCATGAGGGTCTGACAAACCGGTTCGGCACTTGTTCTCGACCACCAGGGCCGGCGGCCTGCACAACGATGACCTGGGCAAGACCTGGTGTCGATATCGATTGCTGTTAAGTGGCCTTAACAGGAATCACGCATCCGAATGTCACGCCAGACGGCTACTGTCGTCGACGGAAGGAATCGGTGCGACCACGAGGAGGTGACCGGCGTGAGCATGTTGACGATGCAGGACATCGCGACCCTGGCGAGGGTATCCCGCCCTGCCGTCAGCCAGTGGCGCAAACGCACCACGGTGCGCGGCGAGGTCATGCCCTTTCCCGCGGTGGTCGAGCGCGTCGACGGCGTCGACCGCTTCGACCGCACCGACGTCGTCGACTGGTTGCAGCGCACCGGTCGCGGCAACAACCAGGCCGATCAGGCCCTGGATGCGGCAGCTTTCACCGCCCCGGACGAGGCACGTTTCGGCGATGTCGTCACCCTGCTGGCGCTGTACGCGCTGTCGGGGGCCGATTTCGGGTCGATGTCGCACAGCGATCTCGTCGACACTGCCCGCGCCGCCGACCCCGACGACGAGTTGCTGCTTCGCGAGGTGCGCAGGCTCTCGGTCACGGGGGATGTGCTCGGCTACGTCGATGATCTGATCGGCGCCTCGTACGGCCCCGCCGACGCTCTCACCCGGCTGGAGACCAGCAGAGTCGGACGGGAGCTCGGCCTGCGTGATCTGACAGCCGACGCGGTCGACGTGGTGCGCACAGTGGTCGGCGCCGCACGCACCCATATCGGTGGTGACGGTGTGCCGCTGATCCCGGCCGGCGATCCGGCGCTTGCCCTATCGGTGGCCGCCCCCGAAGGATCGCTCGTGGTGCATGCACGCGACGCCGCCACCCGTGAATTGCGGCGTCGCGCACTCATTCTGGGTGTCGACGTCGACTCAGTGGCGTACCGCCCGACGGTGACGGTGTCGTCGCTGGTGGGGCTCACCGATCGGGAGGCCCTCGACGGCCTCGACGACGTCGTGCTCGATCTCGCGCCGGGCTGTGCGGCGGTGGTGCTGGGCCCGGCCAGGGAACTGACCGATCATCTGGCCGGGTCCCTGCACACGCGGCGCCTGCAAACCCTGGGTGTCGGCAATCTGGTTGCCGCGCTGCGTCTTCCGCGTGGATTGTGGCGGGAGGCGCACCGTCAGTGTCTGGGTGTGTGGGTATGCCTGGGCGGGGCGGAGGCCGGCGAGGTGGCGACGGTCGATCTGGCGGCACCGGGTGAGTCAGCCGATCTCGCCGCCGATATCGCTGCGGCCCTTGAGGATTCCATCGTCGGTGGTGGCCTGGCCGGGTCGCGGCGGGCCTACCGTTACGCGCGGTCGCGTGAGTTACAGCGGATCCGCACTTCGGGCACGCTCGTTCCCCGTGGCACGAGTGCCCCGCGCCTGCTCACCGACGACCCGTCGCAGTACACCGATCGGGTGCACGCGGCAACCCTGGTGACATCGGCGCTGCTGCCGCCGCTCGACGTGCCGATCGGTATGTCGCCGGGCCGATTCCGGTTGCAGCAGTATTCTTTTCACGAACTATGCGAACGTGGTCTCATCTCGGTGTATTCGGGGAGCCGGTTCAATGCCGACCATCACGATCCGGCCGGAACGGTCCCGGTACTGCCCGATCGCACGCTCATGCTCGACCCGTTCGACGCGGCCCAGCTCTACCCGAAGGCCCGCCGCACCGACCCCGGCGACGTCGTGTTCACGGAAAAGCCGCTGCCGCGGGCCTGGATCGACCCGCACGGCGGCTCACTGGTCGCATCCCCCGCCAAACTCCTGCGCATCGGCCCCAACGCCGCATTCGGTCCGAACCTGCTGGCCACCGCCGTCAACACGCTCGCCGAACCGGGTTCCGAATGGCAGACGTGGAGCATCCCCAACCTCACCGACGACGACGCCCGCCACCTCGAAACCGTCCTGGCCCAGGTCACCGGCTACCGCACCGAGGCCGAAGCCAAGGTCCGCGCCGCCCACGATCTGGCGACAGCCCTGATCAACGGCGTCGCCGCCGGTGCTGTCACCCTGGACACCGCCGACACCACGACCGGAATCGAGGTAACCACCCACACCGCCCGACCCGCAGACGGACCCTGAGCCCAAAGCGACGAAGGAGCTTTCCCTATCGCAATCGTGACCGGCAACACCGTGGTCTCATCTTGATCCCTGAGGCCGAAGCGACGAAGGAGCGAGGGTCACGAAGGGTCCGGCGACCCAAGGCTCCCAAACCAACCACCCATAACCGCAAAGAGGAACCCCCACCCCATGCCCCCCGGCCAAAAACAGCCCCCCGCAACCCCTTCGACGATGAAGGAACTCAAGGACACCCTGTGGAAGGCCGCCGACAAACTCCGCGGCTCGCTGTCGGCGAACCAGTACAAGGACGTCATCCTGGGCCTGGTGTTCCTCAAATACGTCTCCGACGCCTACGACGAACGCAGAGAAGCGATCCGGGCGGAGCTGATAGCCGACGGCATGGACGACGACCAGATCACCGAACTGATCGACGACCCGGAGGAGTACCAGGGCTACGGCGTGTTCGTGGTCCCCCCGATCGCCCGCTGGACGTATCTGGCCGAAAATGCCAAAGGCAAACCGGCCACCGACGATCAGCCGGCCAGGAACGTAGGCGAGCTGATCGACGAGGCGATGGACGCGGTAATGGCCGCGAACAAATCGCTACAGGGCACCCTGCCCCGAATCTACAACCGCGACAACATCGATCAGCGCCGCCTCGGTGAACTGATCGACCTGTTCAACAGCGCCAGATTCTCAAGGCAGGGCGAACACAAGGCCCGCGACCTGATGGGCGAGGTCTACGAATACTTCCTCGGCAATTTCGCAAGGGCCGAAGGCAAACGGGGCGGCGAGTTCTTCACCCCCCGCAGCGTCGTGCGGGTCATCGTCGAAGTCCTCGAACCCAAGAAGGGCCGCGTCTACGACCCATGCTGCGGTTCGGGCGGCATGTTCGTGCAGACCGAACAGTTCATCTACGAACACGACGGCGACCCGAAAGACGTCGCCATCTACGGCCAGGAAGCCATCGAAGAAACCTGGCGGATGGCCAAGATGAACCTCGCCATCCACGGCATCGACAACAACGGCGTGGGTTCGCGCTGGGGCGACACCTTCGCCCGCGACCAACACGCCGACGTCCAGATGGACTACGTCATGGCCAACCCCCCGTTCAACATCAAGGACTGGGCCCGCAACGAGGACGACCCCCGCTGGCGCTACGGCGTCCCCCCGGTCCGCAACGCCAATTACGCCTGGCTGCAACACATCCTGTACAAACTCGCCCCCGGCGGCAAAGCGGGCGTGGTCCTGGCCAACGGCTCCATGTCGTCCAACTCCAACGGCGAAGGCGACATCCGCCGCGAAATCGTCGACGCCGACCTCGTATCGGCCATGATCGCCCTCCCCACTCAATTGTTCCGCTCCACCGGAATCCCGGTCTGCCTCTGGTTCTTCGCCAAAGACAAGACAAAGGGCACCCAAGGTTCGGAGGACCGTTCCGGCCAGGTCCTGTTCATCGACGCCCGCGACCTCGGCTACATGGTCGACCGCGCCGAACGCGCCCTCTCCGACGACGACATCGTGCGCATCGGCGACACCTACCACGCCTGGCGCGGCTCTAGTTCTGCTGTGGCCAAGGGTATCTCGTACGAGGATGTCCCCGGCTTCTGCAAGTCCGCTTCGTTAGCCGAGATCGCCGCCGCCGGCTACGCCCTCACCCCCGGCCGCTACGTCGGAGCCCCCGAAGTAGAAGACGACGGCGAACCCATCGCCGAAAAGATCGCCCGGTTGAAGACGGAGTTGTTTGCGGCGCTGGATGAGTCAGCGCGCTTGGATGTTGTGGTGCGGGAGCAGATGGGGCGGGTTCATGGGTGAGGTAACGACTCTAGGCACGCTGGCAGATGAGGGTGTCCTCGAATTGGGTGATGGCTATCGCACCAAGCGTACGGAACTCGGCGACGAAGGGTTCCGTATTCTCCGTGTTGCGGACATGGAAGACTGGGCCGTACATGCAGACGGCCCGGACCACGTCCGAGAGGAGTACCGACGTGCGATCGGACCCAAGCTGAGCGAACCTGGAGACGTGCTTCTGTCAACGAAGGGCACTGTGGGCCGTGTCGCGATCTACCCGGAGGGCTTGGAGCAGGTCGTTTACAGCCCACAGATGTGCTATTTCAGGGTTCGGCCAGGGAATGGTTTACATCCTCGCTACCTCGCCTACTGGTTCAAGTCATCGGCCTTCGGCCGCCAACGGAGCGATAGATCTGCAAGCACTGATATGGCCCCTTATATTTCGCTGCGGGATCTGCGTTCAATTGAACTATCCCTGCCACCGCTGAGAACCCAACGAGCCATCGCCGAAGTCCTTGGCGCTCTCGACGACAAGATCGCAGCAAACGAGCGGGCGATCGCGGCTGGGAGATCCCTGGCGAAAGCGGAGTTTGAGCAGTTCAGTCGGTCGGTAGGGAGCGAACGGATGTCACTTTCCGACCTCGCTGCTCGCGGGTCGCTCGCATTCGGTGACGGGTACCGGACGAAGAAGTCGGAGCTGGCAGAGTCGGGCTATGCGATAGTTCGGGCCGCTGATGTGAAGGGAGCGAAGCTGACGTTCCCGGATGGGGGAAACTGCGTCTCAACCGATTACGCAAGCAGGATCGGCGCCAAGACTATCCAGCCGGGTGATCTTGTCATGACGACGAAGGGAACCGTCGGACGAGTTGCGGTGGTACCTAGTCAGGTCGATCTGGCCGTCTACAGCCCACAGTGTTGCTACTTCCGGGTAGAGGACGCGAGCGGTCTTGACTGGGGCTACTTTGCCGGCTGGTTCCTCAGCGACGATCCGCAACGCCAGATCGAACCCCTGATGCATAAGAGCGACATGGCGCCATACGTCAACTTGAAAGACGTCGGCAGCGTATCGATTCCGGTCCCGGACATCGCGACACAGCAAGAAATCGGAGCGGTTCAACGTCAACTACTGGGTCAGGCCCACGCACTCGTGAACGAAAACGCTGCCCTCGCGTATACCCGCGACCAACTCCTCCCTCTCCTGATGTCGGGAAGGATTTCGGTAAACAGCATCAACGGTGGTTCACCTGAGTAGCCTGGAATCGTGACGTGTCGACTACCTAACGGTAGGTGGTGGTTTCGTCCCGATCCAAGAGGGAGGAGTATCAGGTGAATCCTGATATTGAATATACGGCCGAATTCGCTACGGCTCTTGACGCGCTGCACAAGGGTCATAGCATATTCTTGACCGGTAAAGCTGGAACAGGTAAGTCCACTCTGATACGTGACTTCATTGCTACATCTGACGCCCAAGTGTTCGTTACCGCTACCACCGGAATTGCCGCGCTCAATATTGGTGGCGAGACTGTTCACCGGCTGCTTGGTATGAAACCAGGAACGACTGAGTACGATGTGAATAGCGGCAGCTATCATCCGAAGTCACGTTCGCGGGTTATCAGATCGATTCAGACCCTGATTATCGACGAGGCGTCGATGTTGAGGGCGGACACCTTCGACATGATTGTCGCAATACTTGAAATGTATGGCCCGCAGCCGGAGAAACCCTTCGGAGGTGTGCAGCTCGTTCTCGTCGGTGACCTGTATCAGCTCCCACCAGTCGTTCGAGATGAGGAGAAGGACTATTTCCGGACCGTGTACGATTCTCCGTTCTTCTTCTCCGGCCACCGATATATCCGTGAACTCGTTCCACCGTTCGTCCTGACCAAGGTTTTTCGCCAATCAGGTGACCCTGAACTGACACAGCTGCTCAACGAAGTACGAGAAGGAGATGCCGCAGGAGGTGTGTGTGATGCGCTGAACCGTCGTGTGATTCCTGACTTCAGTATTCCGAATGATGAGTTCTGGTTGACGTTGACAACCACCAATAGGATTGCAGCCGCGCGGAACAGCATGAGGCTCGACGCCCTGGAAGGTGTTTCGTACGAAAGCCATTCCTCAGTCGAGGGCGATATTTCGGATGTAGAGGAGCCGAACGATCCCGTCGTGAAGTACAAGGTGGGTGCACAGATCATGATGCTTACCAATGATCCTGCCGATCGGTGGGTCAATGGAACGGTCGGCACAATTGTGGCTGTTGATCCTACTGAAGGCGATCGGGTCCTGGTCGAATTCCGAACGGGTGGCACTGCATGGGTAGGTCGACACCGTTGGGAAACTACACGTCCTAGCGTAGAGGATGGCAGAATTGTGCACCAGGTTGTCGGCGTATTCGAGCAGGTTCCTTTCAGGCTTGCCTGGGCGATCACGATTCACAAGAGCCAAGGCCAGACGCTCGATCGGATGGTCGTGGATCTATCGGGGGGTACGTTCAGCGATGGGCAGACTTACGTTGCACTCAGTCGTGCAACTTCCTTGGAAGGGATAGTGCTTACTAAGCCTGTTGCGCCGAAGGACCTGAGGACCGACATCCGGGTGAAGAGGTTTCTGTCTCCGCATGACCCTGGTGCCGTGGAAGCTCCTCGGTGTGCCATATCAGTCTGGACGGTGGGGGCGGACTCGACGTTCGGGGGCAAGGCGCGGCCAGTGGAAATTGGTGTAGCGTTCTCCGACGGAAGCAGAATATCCAGCATCGTAAATCCGCAACGAGACCCAGGAGACGCACTGGCGGACTACGGCCTATCGAACGACGACCTGTTGATTGCTCCGACGCTGACGGAGGCGTGGTCCGTGATCGCACCTTTCGTTACAGGTTGTACGCCGGTTGGTGCCGACCTGGACCGCGTCGCCGAGATTCTTGACCACGAGGCCAAGAGACTGGGACAGTCGATTGCATTGCCACTGGGAACGGTAGTGACAATCATGCCAGACGACATTCAACCCAGAACCGCCTTGCAACAGGCAGTTCGTGATCTGTATTGGGCATCGTTAGGTCCTGTTGACGACGTAGCCCAGGTCTTCTCGGAGTATGAGGAACGAGGCTCGTCGTCTGGGTACCTCCTATCGCGAGACGGGCTGGTACAACCGGAATCGGCCGGGTCCCGAATTTCGGGGAGCCAAGTGGTTCGCGACAGCTTGATTCTGAGCGAAGTGGCTTTGCACAAGCGTCCGGACGCAGGGTCGATTTCCGAGGATTTCGTGACAGACGGCCACGTCGCCCGCGCTGTAACCGCGCGCCTTCGGAGCGTGGCTGAGGGCGCTGGGCGTCTCTCGGAGGGGCTTATCGAGCGGCTGGACCGCGTAGAAGCGCTCGTGAGATCGCCGCTCCGGGATGCGACCGATCTCATGGCACCTTGTCTTGCGGAAGTGTTGAGGCCCGGCGCGAGAGTATGCTTTACCGGCAGCTACGTTGATCCAAACGGGGAGGTGGTGAGCAAACGGGATCTGGAAGCACTTGCCGGCAGGAGCGGCTTGACGGTGGTCAAGGCTGTGACCAAGAGTAGATGCGATGTGCTTGTAACCGCACAGATAGGGTCTCAGTCAAGGAAGAGTCAGGACGCGAAGAAGTACAACAAAGCAATCGTCGCGACCGGAGAGTTCCTTGACTGGGTTTCGGAAGTAGAGGAAAGGTAGATAGAGGGTGTTCTCTTATGTCGTGGTTGTCAACGCCGGCGAGGACCGGGTAATTTCTTGGCAGGTTTCGGTACGTCCTGAGCCGGTGATGACAAGATTGGTCGGAGCATGGACGTCCGGGCACGTGCCCGCATCGAAGACCAGCGCTGTACTACTTGCAGGCCAGGGACCGACCCCGGAATCGGTGATGGAGATGGAGGTTTTCCAGTTTGAAGAATGCTGGAAGGTGGTACTCGCTGAACAGCATCGGTTGGAAACATTGAACACATTGTCACTGACGAAGTCCGGCGCGCCGCGGGCACCCATTGAATGGTCGATGATCCCCGATGTTCTGACCTTCGATACAGCTTTCCAGACCCTTCCTGGCGTTACAGATGACCCAGACATTGCATACACCCTGGGGATCGCGCGGTGGGTGCAAAGCCTCGCGGATGCTTGGGCTGAGCTTGAGACGATCAGGACCAGTCGGGACCACCTCCGTGGTGAAACTGACCATCCTCGGACGTTTCCCGGTGCTCCGGGGCTGGCCGAAGCCGTGTGTAGCAGCGAGTCCGTTTGCTGATGACGAGCGGTAGCGTGGCGATGATCGCGAACGTTGGGCATATCGACACTTCATGCTTCCTTCGGTCCCCACTACCGCCTGCACCCAAAGCGGCGCGATAGCGGTCGCATGTGGCAGGGTCCGGTACCCTGTGGTGTGTCCGATTTCTATCTCTATTGCGTGACGACATGAGCTACGAGCGAACGTCACGAAAAATGTTCGGTGATCTGATCGGAGTTCCTCAAGGGCCACAGCTTCCGGGTCGTCTACGAGATCCTCGGCGCAGAGGGCAGCCGGAAAATTGTCCGTCAAGGACATTCTCGTATAGTGCCCCAAGGTGAAATTGATATACTAATTTCGCCTTTCCCATCGATTGGATGTAATCTCGATTAGCACACGTGCGGGTGTATCATCGTCGTTTTCTGGCAATCTAGTTTCGCTCAGGATGATCCGCTCCACTCGAGTGGCGAGTGTCTTGAAATCGACATACCTGGGATCATCGGAGCTGTACCAGTCCAGCGGTACGCGATCACGTACCGCTTCACGCAACTGTTGAAACCGTTGCCTGAACTGACCTAGATCCGCGAGTAGTGGTGGGAGTTCCGGCGTTTGAGAAGACAAAAGT
>NZ_CALLZT010000216.1:0-64966 GCF_937858515.1 uncultured Gordonia sp.
CGGCACGATAATCTCGTGGGGTGAAACTTCCACGACAGTGCTGCAGGCCCGGTTGCTCGCGGCCTGCCGTGGCGACATTGACGTTCGTGTACGCCGAGTCGACCGCGGTGGTGGGCCCGTTGGCGACCACGGACGAACCGCATTCGTGGGACCTGTGTGAAGACCACGCACTGCGGATCACCGTGCCCCGCGGGTGGGAGATGTTGCGCAGCGAACGGGGCTTCTCCGCGCCCGTCGCCGAGGACTACGAACTGACGGCCCTGGCCGAAGCAGTACGCGAAGTGGGCGGTAGATCGGGTGTCGCCGCAGAACGGATGGCCGGTTTCGACGGCCTCGACGAGGCGAGGACGAACAGGCATCGGCGCGCGGGCTTCTCGCCGAGACTGCCGGGGGAGAGCATCTACGACCGTCCCGCCCGCGGTGATGCCGGTGTTGTGCAGCCGTTGCCTCCGGTCAAACCACGGCCGGGCCGCAGGGGCCACCTTCGCGTGTTGCCCGACCCCGTCGACTGAACACTCAGGCGACGACCTGAGTCGATGCCGGACTTCTCCGCACCGGGACACTAGTGTGGTGGTCATGCGCACCGGTATGCCGGATCTCGATGATGTCGAAGGGCTGGTGGCTCTCGACGTCGATGGGCTGCTGCAGTCGGTGGCCAGGGCAGGTGCGCAGGTGCGTGCCGTCGCCGAGGCTGTGCGCGAGGGTGCGCTCGATCCGTTGTCCCCCTTACGGCCACGCGGCGTGGTGATCGTTTCGGGGGGCAGCCTCGTCGCGGCCGCTGCGTCCGAGTTCACGGTCGCGATGCTCGCCGCACACACCGACGTGCCGCTCGTGTGCGTGCCGTCGTTGCCCGGGTGGGTGGGCCCACTCGACGTGGTGGTCGTCCTCGGTGACGACGCGGGCGATCCGGCCCTTGCCGATGCGGCAGCCCGCGCCACCCGACGGCGTGCCGAGGTCGTCGTCGGGGCGCCGCTGGAAGGTCCACTGCGTGACGCGCTGGGCGGAGCCGGCATCGATCTGTCGCCGCGGGTGCATGTTGATCGGCGGTTCGGGTTCACGGGATTCGTCGCGGTCATTGTGGCCGTGGTGACGGGTCTGTCCTCGGTCAGATTCACCGGCGAGGTTCCCGGTCTCGATGCCGTGGCCAATGCGCTCGACGCCGAGGCCGCGGCCAACCACGTGTCGCGGGAGTCGTTTCGCAACCAGGCCAAGCTGCTGGCGTCGCGGATGGCGGACACCTCGATGGTGGTGTGTGGCGACACTCCCGGTAGCGTCGCGACCGCCGCACAGGCGGCGACGACGATGCTGGCGATCGCCGGCGTCGCGTGCGCGGCCACCGACGTCGCCGGAGCCTCGGTCGCGGTGCGTGATCGCGCGGGTTCCGGCCCGGCGGACTCGCTGTTCCACGATCCGTTCATTGACGGTCCGGCACCGGCTGCCTTGACCGTTCTCGTGCTGGGGGTGCCGCGCCGTGAGTGGCAACTGCGTCACCGGACGGGCGCCCTGGGCGAGGCGGTGCTGGTCGTCGGATCCGTGAACGGAGAATCGGAGCAGGCGGCTGCACCGGGTTCGCCTATGGATACCCGTGGTGATCTGCCCGCCGATCTCGAACCGCTGCTGTCGGCGTTGTTGCGCGTGGATATGGCCGCTGTGTACCTGCGGCTGATCAGGGGGAGCTGAATGGAACGACTCGAAGGGGTGGTCCGCCCTTATGCGTGGGGGTCGCGGACGGCCCTCGCATCGCTGCGCGGACAGCAGGTTCCGTCTGCCCATCCGGAGGCCGAGCTGTGGTTCGGTGCCCATCCGGCGGCGCCCGCACGGTGCGTGCGGTCCGGCGACCAGGGCATGCCGGGTACGGACCTGCTCTCGGTGATCCGGTCCGATCCGGTGCACGAGCTCGGCGCCGGATCGATGGGCCGGTTCGGCGAACGGCTACCGTTTCTGCTCAAGATCCTCGCGGCGGAGGAGCCGTTGTCGCTGCAGGCCCACCCGAGCCTTGTCCAGGCACAGGAGGGTTTCGCTCGGGAGAATGCCCGCGGGCTCGCGATCGACGCACCCGAGCGCAACTACCGCGATCCCTGGCACAAACCCGAGCTCGTCGTCGCAGTGACGGAGTTCGACGCGCTCGCCGGTTTCCGGCCACCGGCCCGGACAGTCGAGTTGTTACGTGAACTGCAGGTGCCCGCGCTCGACCCCTATCTGGGGCTGCTCGCCGGTCAGGCCGACTGCGACGGGCTGCGCGCGGTCTTCACCACCTGGCTCACACTTCCCGAGAACGCGATCATGGCGCTGGTGCCGCAGGTCCTCGAAGGCGCTGTCGCGGTGCTGGAGTCGCGTAACACGGAGTTCACCGGTGAGCTGCGGACCCTGCTCGAACTCGGTGAGATGTATCCTGGAGATCCGGGGGTGCTGGCGTCGTTGCTGCTCAACCGGGTGCGGCTGCGTCCGGGCGAAGGGCTGTACCTGCCCGCCGGAAATCTGCACGCGTATCTGCACGGTACCGGTGTCGAGATCATGGCCAATTCCGACAACGTGTTGCGGGGTGGGCTGACCCCCAAGCACATCGACGTGCCCGAGTTGTTGCGCGTACTCGACTTCACTCCGGTGCCGGTGGCCGAACTGCGTCCCACCGTGCGCACCCTGGGCGCCGAACGCATCTATCTCACACCGGCAGCCGAGTTCCGCCTGTCGCAGGTCGAACTGGACGGGACGGGACTGCGGCGCTCGCAATCGATTTCGTTCGACATGCCCGGGCCGCAGATGCTTGCGGTACTCGGCGGCACCATCGAGGTGCGCACGGCCGCAGGCGATTCGGCGACGGTTCCGGCGGGTTCGGCGCTATGGCTGGCCGCAGGCGATCCCGATGTCGTCGTTCGCGCCGCGTCATCGAGGGCGACGTTCTGCCGGGTGCTCGTACCGGTCAGTCAGCGCGCCGGGGCGGTGGAGGGACAGGTGCCGGCGGCACCGGCGTAGGGTACGCGTTAGCCAGAGGTGCCGCGTGGACCGGTGCAAGATGTGCACCCTGCGCTGTCCGGGGCGGTTCCGCCGAGCCACGGCGGCCGTTGATGATCGCCCATTCATCGTCGACGGCCACAATGGAGACCACGGTTCTGCCGGTGTGGGTGTCGACGCTGAAGGTGTGTGGGTTGCGCCGATCCTGCCTGATGAACACCGTCGTGGCCGGTGCGTTGCCGGGTCTGGCCGATTCGTCGGCCAACTCGCACAGCTGGAAGATCGTGACCCCGGGTGAGTCCGGAGGTGGAACGGGTCCGTCGTAGACCTCCACCCGCGCCGGCAGTACGGGGAGGTTGTTTGCCGGTGCCAGACTGAGCCGGTCGGGACGATCGACGGCAGTCTGCATGGGCCGCCAGCGGTGGGGATCGTCGGTGTGAACGACGACCTGCGCGCCGGTGGCGATGGCGCGCAACACGATCTGCGCGGCCAGCGGCCGGCGTGCGTCGATGACCACCCGGGACACGCCGGGACCGGCGAGCGTGAGCGCAACCGGCCTGCCTTGCGGGTCGGCACCGAGGAGCTGACCTGATCCGCTGCACGGCAAGGCTATTCGCTGGATCAATTGTCGGGCGGCCGCACCGAGCACCGGTGCGACGTGACGCCACGCGGTGTGCGAACGCGGGTGGGGCAGGCCGGTCAGCAGCGCTTCGGCCTGATGGCCGCACAACGCATGTGTGTCGGCCGGCCCGTCGTCGCGGTCGTCGGTGCCGCGATCGGTGTCGATGATCCGGGTGATCACCCGTACGCAGGGTGCCGACGCCGTGCCGGTCAGGCCGATGACGGTCGTCGTGGCGGCGGTCGGCCGTGCCCACGTATCCGACTGCAGCACAGTGTGATCGGCTGCACGGTGATGGGTAGGGGCGGGATTGGCAGCGGCGGGATGGACGGCGGCGTCGATGGAGGAGTAGCGCTGTGCCGCGCCGCCCTGGTCCAGTGGCACCGTCCGGCACCACAGTGGGCCCGAATACGCGTGACCCCAGGACTGGCTCACTTCGGCGGAGGCCAGGCCGCCGGTGAGTTCGCGCAATACCGCGGGGATCTCCGCGGCGGAGAGGATATCGGCGGCAAGGCCTCGTTCGGTGACGCGGGCCGCGACCCGCCTGGTGGCCACGGCCACGGTGCGTGCGGTGCCCTCGGTGTTGCCGCCGCGGCGCGTGATCGCTTCGGGGCAGTTCCGCGGATCGAGCCGGACGATCACGAAGGTACTGGTGCGTGGTGTCGACCTGATGGGTCCCAAAGTTCTTGCGTACGAATGTGACACAGGGCCGGATGCACCGGCGGACGCGGTGTGGACGACGACGTCGATCGAGTGCAGGGCGATGTCGAACTGGGCCAGGCAGTCGGCCAGTGGCGCGAGTGCCAGCGGCGGTTCGGTGCCGGGCCCGCAGTCGCGTCCTGTCCGGTCGAGGTAACGCACAGCGGGGGATGCGGGCCGTACTCGGATCACGGTCACCAGAACGTCCGGCGATACGGATACACCGATGCCCTCCACTGTACGGGCCTGTGCGTCGCCGGCGACCAGCGTGTCCGTCAGGGGCCCTCCCGTGGCCGGGATATCGGCGAACTCGACGGGAATGCCGACGGATACGCGAGAACCGTTGATGTGGAACAGGATTCGCGTCCAGAACGATCGGGCTTCGCGGATCTGTGTGCAACACCACCAGCCGGCGATGACGATCGCCGCGACGACGCCGGTCACCGCCGCCGGTGCGGCGGACGAGAGACCCCAGACGGCCAATACCACCCCGGCGGCGATCTGAACCACGATCATGTATCCGATCGCGGTGTGTGAATCTTGTTGTGGCAGTGCTCGGTACGTTCTCACGCAACCCCCCTTCGGCGCGGAGGCGGCAGGTGACGAGGTTCGTGCTGTGCATGATGGTCTCGCCCGGCCGCCATCGCTCCGATACGCTACTACGGCGCCCGCCGGCGGCAAAGGGGCCCCGGCCGGTATCTGTGGATGCCGGACCGGTATCCGGCGGGGCGCGGGGGTTCCGACTGTGGGGGGAGGACGTATTGGCGAGGCAACTGACCACGCGTGCGCAGGTCAACGGGTACCGGTTCATGATCCGCAGGCTCGAGCACGCACTGGTTCGACGCGACGTGCGGATGATCGACGACCCGATGCGATCGCAGATCAACGCGCTGGCGGTCGGCGCGGTCCTGGCCGTGGTGATCCTGGCCGGTTGCGCCATCTGGGGGATGATCCGCCCCCAGGGGGCCGTCGGAGATTCGGTGATCGTCGTCGGAAAAGGCAGCGGCGCAATGTATGTGGTCGTATCCGATCGATTGCACCCGGTGCTGAACCTGGCGTCGGCGCGGCTCATCACCGGAAAGGCCGATACGCCCCGGTCGGTGGCCGACAAGAAGCTGAGCGGCTATCCGCGGGGACCGCTGCTCGGGATCCCCGGGGCACCGTCGGCCCTACCCGGTCCGGCGAGTGGCGCACGCGCATGGACGGTATGCGACGAGGCGGGGCCGTCGAGCGGCGGTACCGGCGGTGTGCGGCTGAGCGTGATCGCGGCACCGCCGGTTCGGGAGGGGCCGGCCGCACCCGCGTCGCGGCGTTCGGCGCTGCTGATCTCGCACGCGGACAAGACTTTTCTCGTCTACCGGCCCGACGGCGACGAGACGGCGGTCCGCGCCGAGGTGGACCTCGAATCCGTCGAGGTCCGGTCGGTACTGCGATTGGACGGGGTCGCGCCGCGGCCGGTCAGCGCCGGTCTGCTCGCGCTCATTCCGGAGGTACCGCCCATCGCCCTGCCACAGATTGCGGGCAAAGGCCGCAAAGGTGTGCTCACCGGGCCGGGCATCGCCGTGGGGTCGGTCGTGCGCTCGGTCGCCGTCGATGACACCAGCACCTATTACGTCGTCCTCGCCGATGCGGTGCAGAAGGTGGGACGTGTGGCCGCGGAGATCCTGCGGACCGCGGACGCGCGCGGATCGGGGGCGGTCGCGACGGTGCCGCCCGCCCGGATCGCCGCGCTGCCCACCACATCCGAACTCGCCGTCGGCGACTTTCCGTCGGAGGTTCCGGATGTGGCCCCGGTGGACACCCATCCCGTCGCCTGCCAGTCGTGGTTGCCCGCAAACGACCGGACGCCGGCCCGGATGACATTACTAATCGGTACGTCCGTACCGATTCCCGACGGCGCGTCGCCGGTCCCGGTGGCGGGCGCCGACGGCGGCGGACCGTCCGTCGACAGTGTCTACGTCCGGCCCGGCAGCGGTGAACCCGTGATCGTCACCGGTGCCGAATCACGCAGCACCCGAGCACAATCGCGCTTCTACGTCAGCGACTCAGGAGTCCGGTACGGCATCGCGGAGCCGCAGTCCGCCGCAGTGCTCGGGTTGTCGGCCGAACCTGCGCCGGTGCCGTGGCCGATCGTCTCACTGTTGCCGCCCGGCCCCACCCTCAGCAGGACCGCCGCACTGGTGGCACACGACGGTGTCGGTCAGGGCTGAGCGTGCCCTGACCGAAGGCATCAGGTGAGTGGGTCTGAAGGTGGGGTCGTGATGTGCGAACCCTCGACGAGGAACCGGACCATCGTCTCCCACTGCCCGTAGATGGTGTCCGTGTCGAGGCCGGCGACATTGCGTAGATGGGCCACCGCCGCCGCGTTGAGTGGCGTCTGAATGGCGACCGACAGCACGTCGACGCGTGGCCCGAGACCGAGTAGTCCGAGCAGAAAGCCGACGTGCGTCGTCGACGCGGCCCACGCCGGATGGCTCAGGAACCGTCCGCCCGCGCTGTCGGCCTCCAGGAGGATGTCGAGGTGGGTGACCGTCATGTCGAGCCGGGCGCGGCCGTAGGCGGTGAGCCGCTCGAGCGGCGGCGCTCCGGGCCCCAACGGCGGTGGTCCGGCCAGAAAGCCCTGCTGCAGTTCGGTTTCCGAGTGGTTGAGCAGGGCGATCATCAGGCCGGTACGGCTGCCGAATCGCCGGAACACGGTGCCTTTGCCGACGCCGGCCTCGTGGGCGACGGCCTCCATCGTGAGTGAGGACACGGGCCGGGTCTTTATCAGCCGCTGCGCCGCGGCCAGTAGGAGTCTTCTGTTACGGGCGGCGTCGGAACGCTCGGGTTCGGCGGCGAGCAGGTCCGCGGCGAGTAGGTCGGCCGGCCGCCGGGACAGCGCGAGTGTGGACGTGTGGACCGGGAGGACGCGGGCTGTGTCGGGGCCACTGTGGTCGGCGTGCTTCGGTCCGGGACCGTCCGGTACCGGATTGTCCGCTTCCGCCTCGTGTGACACGCCCCTGAGCCTAACCCGTCCGCCATCCGGGAATATAACGGACCTCGGTCCGGTTGGTCGATGTCGAGTAGATGACGTAGTTCGGGAAGGAACCATCATGTCGCAGGATACGAACGGAACCGATTCGGTACAGGCAGCCCCGGCACAGGGGGCCCGGGTCGTCGCACTCGTGGGCAGCCTCCGCGAGGCATCGGTCAACCGGCAACTCGCGCACGTCGCCGCCGACAACGCGCCCGAAGGGGTCGAGGTGAGCGTCATCGAGGACCTCGGTGCGCTCCCGTTCTACAACGAGGACACCGATCCGTCGGTCAACCCGGCCGCGGGCGAGGTCGACGCCAAGGTCGCCGGGCTGCGGACCGCCGTCGCCGACGCCGATGCAGTCCTGATCGTGACCCCCGAGCACAACGGCAGCATCCCGGCCGCGCTGAAGAACGCGATCGACTGGTTGTCGCGGCCGTACGGAACCGGCGCCATCAAGGGCAAGCCGGTCGGCGTGATCGGTGCGGCACTCGGTCAGTACGCCGGCACCTGGTCGCGCACCGAGACCCGCAAGTCTGTCGGTATCGCCGGCGGTCAGGTCATTGAAGAGGTCGAGGTCGGCATCAATTCGTCCAAGCTCGGAGAGCAGGGCGTGTCGGCGCCCGAGGTCGTCGAACAGGTCGTCGGCGCCGTGAGCCGGCTCGCCGGCGAGGTGGCCGCCGTCGCCTAAGGCCGCCTCGGGCACGCCTGCGGGGGCTTCCTCTGCCATGGCCGCTTCCGGCCGTCGTGATCGACGGTGGGAGGCGGTCATCGCCGTCCGTGCGGTCGCGGCAGGCGCTCGGCGACACTCCCGATGACCTGGGAGTTTGGGCTTTCCTACCGCTTCTACCTGCGACTTTCACCGGTGTGATTCCCAAGGTCTAGTGGTCTGGGCAAACGCCACCCACTAGGTGTAGTGTTTGTGAAACCGGCGGGGCGGAATGACAAGCGGTCCGGGATCGCGAATCACACGCAAGAGGTTTCGACGTCGCACCAGACTTTCGAGTCGTGCGGACCGTGAGCATCACGCTGGGGAGGGTACTTTGCGGGGGCTGCCTCGCAGCACCCTCCGAGACAGCAGAGCAGTCAGATCACGAGGGAGATTCGATGGCAATCACCGTCTACACCAAGCCGGCCTGCGTTCAGTGCAACGCGACCTACAAGGCCCTCGACAAGGCGGGCCTGTCGTACGAGATCGTCGACATCAGCAAGGATGACGCCGCCCGCGACTACGTCATGGCGCTCGGCTACCTGCAGGCACCCGTCGTCGTATCCGGTGACGAGCACTGGTCGGGATTCCGTCCCGATCGCATCAAGGCACTCGCCGCCAACGCCGCCTGATACGGCCGGTGCCGGCAGTGGCCGGTGGGAATGCGATGGGGAAGTCGAATTCTCGCGCCTCTGCTCGTCAGGACGTATCGGTCAGGATTGTCGGGACCTGTCGGTCGTCCCCGGCCTGCCATGACCTCGGTGAGGTCACGGTGGTCGGGTGCCGGCCGGCGGGTCCGTCGGCCCGGCAGCTATTCCAGTCCGGGAATACTGCTCGTCAGATGGAAGGTGCAGCGATGCCCAGCCATGAGGTGCCGCTCGTCGTGTACTTCTCGTCGGTGTCGGAGAACACTCATCGTTTCGTCACCAAGCTCGGCGTGCGTGCCGTCCGGATTCCGGTCAACGACCGGCAGACGACGATCTCCGTCGATGAGCCGTACGTGCTGATCTGTCCCACCTACGGTGGCGGCAAGGTGTCCTCGACGACCGGCGGCGGCTACGTACCCAAACAGGTGATCCGCTTCCTCAACGACGAGCACAACCGCTCGCTGATCAGGGGAGTGATCGCCGCCGGCAACACCAACTTCGGTGAGGAGTTCTGTTTCGCCGGTGACGTGATCTCGCGCAAATGCGGTGTACCGTACCTGTATCGATTCGAACTGATGGGCACCGCCGACGACGTCGTGCGCGTGCGCGCGGGACTCGCCGAGTTTGCTGCCCGCCTCGATGCCCGGCATGCGCGGGCGTAACCTGTTTTCCTTGTCTCCCAGCCTGATTCCATCCCCCAGAGTTTCCCCCAGAGTTTCCGTCGTGCTACCAGGAGTATTTCGTGTCGCCAACCGCATCCACTGAGACCATCGCGTCGGCAAGCCAGTCCGGTGTGCACGCCGGACCGTCCGGGCATGAGCCGGGTGAACTCGACTACCATGCCCTCAACGCGATGCTCAACCTGTACGACAGGGACGGCAAGATCCAGTTCGACCGCGATCGCGAGGCGGCGCGGCAGTATTTCCTGCAGCACGTCAACCAGAACACGGTGTTCTTCCACGATCTCGATGAGAAGCTCGAATACCTGGTGGAGGAGAACTACTACGAACCCGAGGTACTCGAGCAGTACGACAGGGAGTTCGTCAAGGACCTGTTCAAGCAGGCCTACGCCAAGAAGTTTCGCTTCCCCACATTCCTCGGCGCGTTCAAGTACTACACCAGCTACACCCTCAAGACCTTCGACGGCAAGCGCTACCTGGAGCGTTTCGAGGACCGGGTCTGCATGGTGGCGATGACCCTCGCCGCCGGAGACACCGCACTGGCGCGCAACCTCGTCGACGAGATCATCGAGGGCCGGTTCCAGCCGGCTACCCCCACCTTCCTCAATTCGGGCAAGAAACAACGCGGTGAGCCAGTGAGCTGTTTCCCGGCGGGTACACCAATAGATACTGCCGATGGACAGCGGGCGATCGAGTCGCTGAAGCCGGGGGATCTGGTTCTCTCGCACGATGGTACGTACGCCGAAGTAGAACAGCTGATCGAGAACGACAATGATCAGCAGTTGATCTCAATCTCCCACTTCGGGCATAAAGAGCCCATTCGGTGTACCCCCGAGCATCCGATTCTTGTGTGGACAACCAGAGACGTGGACACCCTGATCGAAGGCGACGGTGCCGATCCGTTCAACGGATTTGTGTGGCTGGCGGCGAAAGATATTCACCACTCGGACTTTATTGTCACTACCGCGCCATCCGAAGCGCGGGCACGGCGTTCCTACGACCTGATGGAGTATGTCGGAGCGGGAGTCTACGAAGAGGTTGACGGGCTCATCTGCAAGGTCAATCAGGATAAGAAGCACCGCAACAAGCAACGGCACAGCCAGCGATTCATCTCGGTCAACCGGCATGTAGAAGAATCGTATGACTTGGGGCTGATCCTGGGGTGGTACATCGCGGAGGGGCATGTCTCCAAGCGATCCACCGAGCGCACAGTGGCGAACGGAGTGCACTTCACCCTCGGAGCTCACGAGACCTCATATCATGAGGAGTTGTCATCGGCATTCAAGCGAGTATTTGCCACTGAACTGTCAGTTCATAGCAACAGCAGCGACCACTCGGTGCGTATGGTCTCGAACAGCAAGGTCGTCGCCGAACTGCTGTTGTCGCTGGCGGGTACCGGGTACAGCACAAAGCGACTGGCTCACAGCGTTCTCACCGCGGATGAACAGTTCCAGCGTGGGGTCTTGATGGGCTTGTTCCGTGGCGATGGGTGCTCAACTGTCGGCGGGATGGTTCTGGACCTGGTCAATCCCGTCCTCGTCGACCAAGTTCAGTTGATGCTTCGACGTCTCGGTGTGATGTCGATTGTGCGCAGGTACACGAATCAGGCGGGGAATCTGACGGGCCATGTCGTGGTTCCGGGACTTCCCGGTGTCAATGAAGAGTTCATTTTCGACATCGGCAAGAATTTGCAGAACTACGTCGGCCGAAAGGGAACGCTGCGGACAACCTACCAAACCGTCCACGGACGGCAGGTGTACGGTATTCGCGAGCTCGTTCAGATCGACGAGACTCCGGATAAAGTCTATAATCTGCACGTCAAGGGTACGCATACGT
This sequence comes from uncultured Gordonia sp., assembly GCF_937858515.1. Taxonomy (NCBI): domain Bacteria; kingdom Bacillati; phylum Actinomycetota; class Actinomycetes; order Mycobacteriales; family Gordoniaceae; genus Gordonia; species uncultured Gordonia sp. The sequence continues at coordinate 11,156 of NZ_CALLZT010000216.1, forward strand.
ACTCAATCCGAGGGACAGTCGTTCACAATTGTTTCCTGCTTCGCATCGAAGACAATATGGAATCCATTGGGCGGTCGATCAATTCGGCTCTCCAATTGTCCAAGCGGGGCGGCGGGGTGGCATTGCTGCTGAGCAATGTGCGCGAGCACGGCGCGCCGATCAAGAAGATCGAGAACCAGTCGTCGGGTGTCATCCCGATCATGAAACTGCTGGAGGATTCGTTCTCCTACGCCAATCAGCTCGGTGCCCGGCAGGGTGCGGGTGCGGTGTACCTGCACGCCCACCATCCGGACATCTACCGCTTCCTGGACACCAAGCGGGAGAACGCGGACGAGAAGATCCGCATCAAGACACTGTCGCTGGGGGTGGTGATCCCCGATATCACGTTCCAGTTGGCCAAGGCCAACGACGACATGTACCTGTTCAGCCCGTACGACGTCGAGCGCGTTTACGGAGTGCCGTTCGCGGACGTGAACGTGACCGACAAGTACCACGAGATGGTGAACGACAAGCGGATTCGAAAGACCAAGATCAAGGCCCGCGAGTTCTTCCAGACTCTCGCCGAGCTGCAGTTCGAGTCGGGTTACCCGTACATCATGTTCGAGGACACGGTGAACCGGGCCAACCCGATCGACGGCAAGATCACCCACTCCAATCTGTGCTCGGAGATCCTGCAGGTGTCCACGCCGTCGACGTATAACGACGATCTCTCCTATGCCGAAGTGGGCAAGGACATCTCGTGCAACCTGGGTTCGCTCAACATCGCCAAGGCGATGGATTCGCCCGATCTCGGGCAGACCGTGGAGACCGCGATCCGTGGTCTGACCGCGGTGAGCGACCAGACCGCCATCACCTCGGTGCCCTCGATCGAGAAGGGCAACAACGAGTCCCACGCCATCGGACTCGGGCAGATGAACCTGCACGGATACCTGGCGCGGGAGCGGGTGTTCTACGGCAGCGACGAGGGCGTCGACTTCACCAACATCTACTTCTATACCGTGCTGTACCACGCGATCCGGGCCTCCAACAAGATTGCCCGCGAGCGCGGTAAGCCGTTCGGTGGATTCGAGAAGTCGGCCTACGCCTCGGGTGAGTTCTTCGACAAGTACGTCGACAAGGCGTGGGAGCCGCAGACCCAGAAGGTGCGGGATCTTTTCGGGCAGGCCGGGATTCACATCCCCAACCAGGACGACTGGCGTGCGCTGAAGGCCGCCGTGCAGCGTGACGGCATCTACAACCAGAACCTGCAGGCGGTGCCGCCAACCGGATCGATCAGCTACATCAACCATTCGACCAGCTCGATCCATCCCGTCGCGGCCAAGATCGAGATCCGCAAAGAGGGCAAGATCGGCCGCGTCTACTATCCGGCGCCATACATGACCAACGACAACCTGGAGTACTACCAGGACGCGTACGAGATCGGCTACGAGAAGATCATCGACACCTACGCCGCCGCCACGCAGCACGTCGACCAGGGCCTGAGCCTGACCCTGTTCTTCAAGGACACCGCCAGTACCCGTGATGTCAACAAGGCGCAGATCTACGCCTGGCGCAAGGGAATCAAGACGCTCTACTACATCCGCCTGCGTCAGATGGCGCTGGAGGGTACGTCGGTGGACGGCTGCGTCAGCTGCATGCTGTGACCTGAGGGGGATCACCTTTGACCACGAGAGTCCCGCTCAGCCGAGGAGACCGATGACCGGAAAACTCCGTAAGGACGACACGATCCGCGCGTCGACGGTCGTGCGTGCCGCGCCCGCCGAGGTCTTCCGGGTGGTGTCCGACCCGACCCGCTACCCCGAGTGGAGCCCGGAGTGTCACCGCGTCGAATGGGTCGACGACACGCATTTCGTCGGGCACAACCGTCGCCGCCGGGGCAGGTGGAAGACCACGGCGACGGTGGTGGCGAACGAGCCGGACCGCGAGTTCAGGTTCGTCGTCGAGATGATGGGCAAGGACTTCACCGGCTGGGCCTACCTCGTCGAACCGCACGCCGAGGGCGCCCTGCTCACCGAGGAGTTCGTGATGCGCGTCGACCTGCCGCTGGTGGCGCGCCTCTTCGAGGTGCTGGCGCTCGGTGTGCGGGACCGGCGCACCGATCTGCAGGGCAACCTCGACCGCTGCGTCCGCACTGTTCGCGGCATTGTCGAGCGTGAGGTCGGCGAACGCGCCCCGGCGGACGGCCGGTGAGCCCGGGGGGAGGCCGGGCGCACCGACTCCGTTCGTCGTCGGAGCAGGGTCGGCATATGTTGCTCCCGACCTGATCAGTCGAACCAGCGGAAACGCTGCACGCAGTCCGTAGTGAAGCGGCTCGGCTCCAGAACGGTATCCTTGCGATCAGTCTTCCGATGCCATTGAGATCACGATCGAGATCGAGGGAACATGTTCGAACCCGCCCACAGTCCAGCCGACGGCGCCGCGATCAAGCTCGTCAGCCGGGTGTCCGCGATCAACTGGAACCGCGTTCCCGACGAGAAGGACGCCGAGGTCTGGGACCGGCTGGTCGGCAACTTCTGGCTGCCGGAGAAGGTGCCGGTGTCCAACGACATCCCGTCGTGGAGCACGCTCACCGAGTACGAGAAGCAGCTCACGATGCGGGTGTTCACCGGCCTGACGCTGCTCGACACCATCCAGGGCACCGTCGGCGCGGTCTCGCTCATCCCCGACGCGGTCACCCCGCACGAGGAGGCGGTGCTCACCAACATCGCGTTCATGGAGTCGGTGCACGCCAAGAGCTACAGCTCCATCTTCTCCACGTTGTGCTCCACCAGGGAGATCGACGAGGCCTTCCGCTGGTCGGAGGAGAGCGAGCACCTGCAGCGCAAGGCACGCATCGTCATGGACTACTACCGTGGCGACGACCCGCTCAAACGCAAGGTGGCCTCGACGCTGCTCGAGTCGTTCCTGTTCTACTCGGGCTTCTACCTGCCGATGTACTGGTCGAGCCGCGCCAAGCTCACCAACACCGCCGACGTCATCCGCCTCATCATCCGCGACGAGGCCGTGCACGGCTACTACATCGGCTACAAGTACCAGCGCGGCCTGGAAACGCAGACCGCCGAGCGTCGTCAGGAACTCAAGGACTACACCTTCGAGCTGCTGTTCGAGTTGTACGACAACGAATCCGACTACACCGAAGCGCTGTACGACGAGGTCGGCCTCACCGAGGACGTCAAGAAGTTCCTCCGTTACAACGCCAACAAGGCCCTGATGAACCTCGGCTACGAGGCGATGTTCCCCAAGGACGAGACCGACGTGAACCCCGCCATCCTGGCCGCCCTGTCCCCGAATGCCGACGAAAACCACGACTTCTTCTCCGGCTCCGGCAGCTCCTACGTCATCGGCAAAGCCGTCAACACCGAAGACGAAGACTGGGACTTCTGACCCGCGTCGTTCCCGCGTCTGAAACTGCGTCGGGACGATGTCATCGCCAGGCATCCGGGCTGTGCTGGCGGGCAAGTACCTTCGTAAGTCCCGCGACGAGATCTCGTCGTCCGGTTATGTCGTCGACACTCTCGAAGCGGCGTTGTGGGCATTCGCTCATGCTGACGACTTCGCCACCGGCGCCTTGCTGGCGGTCAATCTCGGCAACGACGCAGACACAGTGGGAGCCGTCTACGGGCAGCTTGCCGGTGCCTACTTCGGTTTCACGGGGATCCCCACCGAATGGACAAGTCAGGTCCATGACGTCGACATGATCATCAACACCGCGACGGCACTGCACGATCTCGTTCCCGAAATGCGCGTCAGCGATGAGTCCGCCGTGCACTTACACGAGTGCTTGCTCTAGGCCTCCGCCTATTGCCGTGGCGTGAGGGGTTGTGTGTACGAAACTCCGGATAGTATCGTGTACATAAATACAGCGGGGGTGGTGAGATGGACGTGCTGGTGCAGGTCCACGAATCGGCACTCAAACATGGATTGAGCGCCGATGAAGTGGTTCGGATGTGGATCGAGGGTATTGAGGAGGTTGTGATCGATGATGACGAGCCGCCGCGATACATGAGGCTCGCATTCGACGATGCGGGCCGTCCATGGGAAGTCGCGGCGTTGCGCTTTGGGGGTGGTACCAGGTATCTGGTGATCCACGCGATGCCGGCACGTAAGTCCGTGGTGGAGAGGATGCAGAGGAGGATTCGATGAGTGAGCAGGTGGCAAGGCCGGTGAATGGCTCCTACGGCACTGTCAACGGTGTGGAGATCACCGAAGAGGTGCTCGCGCGACTGATCGAGAACGCCGAGAAGGGATTTCCTGGATCAACTTTCCGGGAGCCGGGCCGGCCTTCGCGAACCAACGAGCCGACGCACGCTGTCACGGTCCGGCTGAGTGAGTCCGAACTCGCCGCTGTGATGGCACGGGCCGACAGGGAACATCTGACTCGTTCCGAGGCTATCCGTGAGGCCCTCGACAAGTGGGCTCGTGCATCCTGAGCGGTGACCACAACCCGAACCTGCGTCGCGCGAATCCGATTCTGCGACACCAAATTCGTGGGACGCGGTTTTGTTGCGCGTGGAGGTCAGGTCAGGTCAGGTCGATGCGGATGCTGCGGAGGTCGGTGCCGACGAGACGGACGACGGCGCTGTTTCCGCCGGGGAGTTGCTTGAGGCGGGCGTGGGGGTCGTCGTCGGGTAGTAGGTGTGCGATGTCGTTGTGCCAGTTGCCTTTCAGGCGCACTCGGACCGCGGGATCGGCCTTGATGATCTTGACGTAGTGGCCTTCATGTCGGGCATGGATACGAGCGTACGCCCGTTTATGGCTCGGGGTTGCCGTCGACTTCTTCGGTTGTCTTGCCGAGTGCGGCAATCCGTTGTTCGTGTTCCTCCAGCAGGCGCAGGCCGGCGCGGATGACGTCGCTGGTCGAGCCGTAGCGGCCGGAGTCGACGAGGTCGTGGACGAAAGTGTGGAAGTGGTCACCCAGGGTGATGGATGTGTTCCGGGCCACTGCAATCTCCTTCGGGATGGTGTATTATCAAATAATACTTCCCTGGTCGCGAGGGTGCCGCGTCGGCCGTTCAGGCTACGCGAGGCGTGCGCGACGAGATGACCGCCGTCTATGGTGCGGGGGATCGCGCAGGGGACACACGGAAGGGGCAGTGGGTGACGGTTGTATTCGGAGTCATTTTCGCGATCGGTCTGCTCGCGCTGCTGGCCGCGCTCTTCGCAGGTGAGATCGGGGATATCGGCGACGTCGGAGACGGAGGTTTGCCGTTCCTGAGCCTGACGAGCCTGGCGATCGCCCTGTTCGGGTTCGGTGCCGGCGGCCTCGGTGCCGACTTCGCCGGTCTGCCGTCCGGGGTCTCAATCGGTGTCGGTGCGGGCGTGGGTGTCGCCCTGGTCGGCGTCTTCCGGGGCCTCCTGCTTCCGTATATGCTTCGGCAACAATCTAATTCACACTTCGGGCGGGCGTCGTACCTGGGTATGACCGGCCGGGTGGAGCTTCCGATCGAGCCCGACGGGTGGGGCGAGATCACCATCGCCGATCCTGACGGTGCGCGCGTGCGGCTCAAGGCCAGAACCGAGGAATCTGCAACGATCAAAGCCGGTGCGCAGGTGTACATCTGCGATGTCGACGCCGAATACGTACGGGTGGTGGCGATTCCGGCACTGGACTGACGGAAGTCTCAGTGCCACAAAAGACCTGACAACACAACAAGGGAAACGGGGTGCATATGATTACGATCATCGCAGTGGTCGCCGTCGTAGCATTCGTGGTGTTCATTCTCATTCCGGTGATCTACGTCCGGAACTACATCAAAGTCCCACCCAACGAGGTCGCCGTTTTCACCGGCCGCGGCGCGCCCAAGGTGGTCCGGGGCGGAGCCCGCTTCCGGATTCCGGGCATCGAACGCGTCGACGTCATGTCGCTCGAACCGTTCAACGTGAACATCAACCTGCAGAATGCGTTGTCCAACAACGGTGTTCCCGTCAACGTCGAAGCAGTCGGCCTGGTGCGGATCGGATCGGCCGACGAGGCGGTGCAGACCGCCGTGCAGCGATTCCTCACCTCCGACAGCAACGAACTGCAGCGACAGATCAACGAGATCCTCGCCGGCAGCCTGCGTGGCATCACCGCCACGATGACGGTCGAGGACCTCAACTCCAACCGTGACACCCTCGCCCGCAGCGTCGTCGAGGAAGCGGGCAGTGACCTCGCCCGCATCGGTATGGAGGTCGACGTCCTCAAGATCGCCGGTATCTCCGACCGTAACGGCTACCTCGAATCGCTCGGTCAGCGGCGCATCGCCGAGGTCAAGCGCGACGCCGCCGTCGGTACCGCCGAGGCCGAACGCGATTCGCAGATCTTCTCCGCCAAGGCGCGGCAGGAAGGTTCGACGGCCCAGGCGCAGGCCGACACCGCCATCGCGACCGCCAACCAGCGTCGCGACGTCGAACTGGCTCGGCTGCGTGCGCAGACCGAAGCCGAGAACGCCGAGGCCGACCAGGCCGGTCCGCTCGCCCGGGCGCGCGCGGAGAAGGCCGTCGGTATCGCCAGGGAAGAGGCGGAGGCCGCCCGCGTTGAGGCGCGGACCGAGGTGGAACGCAAGCGCACTCTGCAATCGCAGGCCTCGCTCGAAGCGGATGTGATCGCGCCCGCGGAGGCCGAACGGCAGGCATCGGTGGCCCGAGCCGAAGGTGAACGGCAGGCAGCCATTCTGCACGCCCAGGCACAGGCTGAAACCGCCCGGCAGACCGGTGCGGCGACCGCCGACGCACGCAAGCTCGCCGCCGACGCCCGGCGTGCGGAGGCCCAGGCAGAAGCCGACGGTCTGCTGGCCAACCGCACGGCTGAGGCCGACGCCCGAAAGCTGGCCGCCGAAGCGCTGCGCGCCGAGCAGCAGGCCGAGGCCGATGGTCTGAAGGCGAAACTGGAGGCCGAGGCCACCGGTAAACGCCAGATCGCCGACTCGCTCAACGCGTTCAGCGACCAGGCGGTGCGGATGGAGATCCTGCCGGCCGTGCTGAAGGCGCTCGTCGAGGCGACCGGCAAGTCGGCCGAGCAACTCGGCAACATCGACAAGATCTCGATCATCGGAGGATCGTCGGAGGCAAAGTCGTCGCTCACCGGACTGCTCGGAATCTCGCCGCAGACGATCGCCGGGGTCATCTCGACTCTCGAAGACTCAGGAATCGACGTCACCGGCCTGGTCAACGGGCGGGGTGCCGCGAAGTCGGGTGGGGTTGTCGCCTCTGGCGACGCCGATGCGGTCCAACTCGATGGTTGAGGGAAGAAGAGCCGCTAGGCGATGAGCCTCGAAATCTGGTGAGATAGCAATGTCCGCAACCACTTTCACCGGTGGTTGCGGACATTGTCGTATCTGATCGGCGTACTGGTGGCCACTGAGCCGGTGGTTCCGTCAGGATTCGCGTCTCACCGGACCCTTCGTGACCTTCGCTCCTTCGTCGCTTCAGCCTCAGGGATCAAGAGGGGGCTACTTTTGTTCGGGGATCATCATCATGACCGAGGTAACGATGATTGCCTGGCCTCAGGGATCAAGAGGGGGCTACTTTTGTTTGGGGTCAAGAAGGGCGTCGTAGAGTTCGGCGAGTTGGTCGACGGCCTCGCCGACGTCGCCGGCCGGGATTCCGGAGGCGCGCAGCGCCGCGTGCAGGGATTTGATGTCGAGATCCATGATCGGGGTCATCCGCGGCGGATCGGGTAGCGGGGGGAGTGCCGGCGCGGCGGTCGGCACCAGTGGGGTCGGTACCTCGTCAGGGTCGGTAGATGTTGCGCCGCTGAGTGATTCGACTGCCGACAGGAGTTGGGTCAGGTCGGTGCCCATCAGCGTGAGCAGAGTGGTTGCGTGCCTGTCGATGTCGGCGGCCACCTCGTAGATGACGGCGAGAACGTGGATGCAGCGGACCGTCTCGTCGGGACAGCTGCATTCTGAGGCGATGTCGGCGGATTCGGTGGGCAGTAGTAGCTCGCCCAGTACATTCGGCTGCGTGCCGCGGGTCAGCGCAAGCAGGTCGTCGACGGCGTTCCGGGACCGCAATAACGACGCGACCGTCGGCGTGTGGACCGGGCGCATAGTGACCGTCACCTCGAACGGGTCGAGCTGACTACCGTCGACGAGAGCGGTGACCCGCCCGCTGCCGATCGACAGCTGCCGCACGTTGCGGTCGCGGAAGTAGCTGCGGGCCTTGGTGATCCGTCGGGAGTCGACCGGACCGGTATCGCGGCCCTCCACGACATCGCAGACGGCCCGCGACCACGGAGTCACGCCGTAGCCGCGGGTCGCCTTCCGGTCCGCACCTCGCGGGCTCATTCGCTGACCGCCTCATCGCGCAATGCGAACAGTTCGTACAACTCGTCGTTGCCGAAGTCGCCGAGCCAGCTCTCGCCTGTCGCGACGGTGAGCGCCGACAGTTCGCGTTTGCTTCCGATCATGTCGTCGATCCGTTCCTCCAGAGTGCCCACGCACACGAAGCGGCGCACGTGCACGTCGCGCCGCTGACCGATTCGGTAGGCGCGGTCGGTGGCCTGGTCCTCGACGGCCGGATTCCACCAACGGTCTACGTGGATAACATGATTGGCGGCTGTCAGGTTGAGTCCGGTGCCGCCTGCCTTGAGTGTGGCCACCAGTACGGGCGGCGCGTCGTCGCCGGTCTGGAAGCGCGCCACCATCGCATCGCGATCGGTGCGGGACAGTCCACCGTGCAATAGGGGGACATCGGCGTCGAGCAACTCGCCGAGCCAGCCGGTGAGCATCTCCCCGAACGCCGCGAACTGGGTGAACACCAATGCCCGGTCTCCTTCGTCGACAAGGGTTGTCGCGATGTCGGCCAGCAACTCGACCTTGCCCGACCGGTGGCCGCTGCGCCGGGTGATAGGTGAACCGTCGCCGAGGTAGTGCGCGGGATGATTGCAGATCTGCTTGAGCCTGGTCAGTGCGGCGAGCACCGTCCGCCTGCGCAGCACCCGCTGCTCCTTGTCCTTGAGCGCTTCCATCAACTCGTCGACGACGGCCCGGTACAGGGCCGCCTGCTCGACGGTCAGATTTGCCCGGACCGTCAGCTCATCTTTGGCGGGAAGGTCGGAAATGATTGACGGATCGGTCTTTTCGCGGCGCAGGATGAATGGCCGGGTCAATCTGGTCAGGTGCCGCAGCGCCGCCGGATCACGTTCGCGTTCGATCGGCTCGGCGAATCTGGCGCGGAACACCGACGCCGAACCGAGCAGTCCCGGGTTCACGAAGTCGATGACCGCACGTAGGTCTTCCAGACGATTCTCCACCGGGGTGCCGGTCAGGGCGACTCGGTGCTCGGTGGGAATCGTGCGGATCGCCTTGGCCGCAGCAGTATTCACGTTCTTGACATGCTGGGCCTCGTCGACGACTATGCGCCGCCAAGAATGCGAGGAGAGGAGCTCACGGTCGCGGGTGGCCGTCGCGAAGGTCGTGATGACCACGTCGGTATCGCGGCGCCGGGCGGCGAACGCCTTGCCCGTTGCGCGTTGGTGGCCGTGATGCATGGTGACGGTGAGTTCCGGTGCGAATCGGGCGATCTCGCGTTGCCAGTTACCGATCACCGACATCGGGCAGATCACGAGCGTGGGCAGCCGGTCCTCCGCGGACTCGTGGGCGTTGCGACGCTCGTGGGCGAGGACCGCGATCACCTGGACGGTCTTGCCCAAGCCCATGTCGTCGGCGAGTACCGCACCCACCCCGAGCCCGCCGAGATGGGTCAGCCACTCAAATCCGCGCTGCTGGTACGGGCGCAACGTCGCATCGGCCAGGACCGCACCCGGAAGTACCGGTGGGCGAAGCGAACCCGCGTCGGCGATGTCGTCGAGCCAGGACATGCCCGACACCGCGGTGACCGGGATTCCGGTGCGTTCGGTGTCGCCGGTCACCAGGTCGAGCAACTCGCCCATGTCGGGTGGGGTGCCGGCTGCGGCGGCGACACGCTGCGCGGCGATGAACCCTGCCGCACGGGTCAGTGCGGCACCCTCGGCGCGCATCCAGATACCGCGAACCCGGACCAGATCACCCTTCTGCCGCGCCAATTCGTCGATGTCGGCGTCGGTGAGCGCAACTGCGTCGCCGCCGGTGCCGAGCGCGAGCCGCCACTGGAAATCCCGTACCGCACCGAGCCCGACCATCGCGTTGCGCCGGGGGCTGCCCACCACCGGGCGCCCGGTGAGCGAGAGTGCGGGCCGGACGTCGGCGATGGTGCGTGGCAACAGGACCGCGAATCCGGCGCGGCCGAGCGCGGAGACGCCGTCGGAGAGGAGTTCGGCGACCGTGTCGGTGGTGAGCAGATAGTCCAGGCTCGTGCGGTCGGGTTCGGCCTGCCGCAGCGGCCCGAACGCGCTGACCGCGTTGGCCAGGTCGGTGGTCACCCGGTCGAGTTGTGCAGGATCGAGTCGATGCGGCGCCACCGGTTCCAGATGACCCTCGACGTTGCGCAGACACACCTGGAATCGCCACAGTGCATGCGTACCGGGGAACTCGTCGGTCTCATCGGGTTCGTGCAGCCGGAACACGACGGTCGTCTCGTCGCCGCCGGCGCTCGCCTGCCAGGTCAGCCACGCCGCCGACGCGGCCCCCGCCCTACTCGGCGACACGGTGTCGCCGGACGATCCGGGGAGCAGGTCCCCGATGAAGCCGAACCGGTGTGCGTCGGCGCGGACACCGGCCAGGCGAGCGCGGCACAGATGGTCGGTGAGTTCGGCGACCAGATCGTCCACGGCGGCACGGGGGTCGGGATTGTTCATGGTGACTATCTCGGGCGCGGCACCCCACATCACCGCCGACCAACTACGCCACACCGGGGTGGCGACGGGCTGCCAGCGCACCAGCGACGCGCCGCCCGCCGACGTGACCGTGGGCGTGACGGCGCCGGCGGCGACCAGACGTCGCACGCCGTCGAGCAGATGGCGATACCAGGCGATCTCGGGGTGCGCCGGCAGCGACCGGGTGGCGTCGAGAAGGACGACCGCGGCCGTGACGCCGAGGGTGGCGGTGGCCGCGAAGTCCCGGCGGCCGTCGGAATCGATGACGGCCACACGCGTACTGAACCGGCGGCCGGCCAGCAGTGCGGCGACCGGTCCGGGCAGTTCCGGTTCGGGAGCGAGTGTGTCGTGCCACAACGACAGACCGGCCCCCGGACGCCAGAGGGCGTGGAGGCCGAGCATGCGGGGCGGGTCAGGTGCGGTGGCGATGGTCGAACACTTTATCGGTCGCCTGTGACAACCGAATACTGCTCACCGCCGGGCCTCAGCCCGCGGGGGTTGTCGCTGTGGGCTGTGGTGCCGTCTTCGGGATGAAGTGCTGGGCGTCGAGGATCAGCACCACCCGGTCGTCGACGTCGGCGGGGACCGGTTCGTCGGGGTTGCCGTAGCGGCGGCCGAGTTGCCGGTAGAAGTCGCCGTCCGGGTCGCCGCCGACGGTGACCAGCCAGCCGGTGATCTCCAATACCCGCGCGGGGTCGTCGGGGTCGGTGATGATGAACGAATAGTTGGGGTTGGCCTGCAGTGGCACGAATTTGCGGCGCGGAATGGTCTGGCTCATCCGTAGGTGGGCGCCGTCCCAGGTGAATCGCATCGGCTGCTGCGCCGGTCGCCCGTCGGGGGCGACGGTGGCGAGTATCCCGATGAGCGGACGCTCAAGCAGGTCCCGGTACTCGTCGGGCAGTGTATGGATCATGGGGTCGATCGTAGCCATCCGAGTCCGATATTGAAAACCTTTCGGTAGGCATTCCCGTAACGGGGTTCAGGAGTTGGAGTCCAGCGATCCCTTCACGTCGTTGAGCACCAGCCAGGCCGCGGCCAGGCCCGATGTCGAGTACCAGACGGTGTCGTCGACTGCCAGCACGCGCTTCCAGGTGGGTGCACCCATATCGAGCCAGCGGTCGCTCTCCAGGACGGTCCGGGCATGCCTGAACGACGCGCTGTCCTCGACGGAGGGGCCGGTCACGTCTCCGGAGTCGCGATAGCTGACATAGATGAGGTCGCCGTCGGCGACGGTGAGATTGTCGTCGGTCAGTTTCGTACTGCCGGCCTCGCGCTGGCTTGCCGGCCGCTGGACGCCGATAGCGGCGAGGACCTGAGCGGCGAACGAATCGGTGCCCTCGGCGGTCTGGCCGTCGGCGCTGAACCGGACGAGGGACACCTCGGTATGCGCGGCGTCCTTACGCCTGCCCGTTCGGGCCGCCTCTCTGGTGAACCGGGCCAGCAGGTCCGTCGCGGCGGCGGTCCGGTTAAGAGCGGCGGCGACCGACCGGTACCGCTCGGTCCAGTTGGCCGCGGGATCGTCGGTGGGGTCGATCGTCACGACCTTGGTGCCGGAGAACGCCGCGGCGCGCACGGCGGTGGCCGGGGTGGTCAGCACGATATCGGCGTCGGCGGTGGCGACCGCGGATGATCCGGGGGATTCGCCGATCGCGGGAACGGAGGTGAGCTGCGGGCCGAGGTAGCGGGGGACGGCATCCTCGGGCACGGTGACCGCGGTGACCTTGGACCCGATCCCGAGCGCGCAGAGGTCATCGAGAAGCAGTGGATCGGTGACGACGATCCGGCCGACATCCAGTTTACCGGCGTCCGGCGCGGTGGGTGCAAAACAGGTCTTGGTGTAGTCGCGTTCGGCGCCCACGATGTTGACCTCGGCCAGTCGCGTGGTCGGAATGGAGATGGGGGAGCCGTCCGGCGTGGTCAGGTCTTGCTCATCACCCGCACACGCGCCGAGGAGCATCATCGTCGCGGCCAGTACCGCGCCGATCGACGTCCGCCGCAGTCGCGGGCGGGGATTGCTGGTTCCGGAGCCGAATCGCACCCGATCAACCTAGTTGCCCGACTCCGGGACCGGCAACCGGCCGGACCCGGCACCGGATGGTCTGATCGTCGCCGGCGGTGCCGGCCGCCGCGATCGGGGACCGGCCCGCCGCATGGGCGTCGAACACGCCGCGCCGGATACTCGGGGCGAAGGTCCCTCGGGCATTCTGACCTGCTGGTATAGGTACATGTGACTATCAATTACGACAGTTCGTAGGACCCGCTCTGTCGAGGCGCCCGGAAGGGTTTAGGATCACTACAAGCGCTCGGTAACGTCATGTGCCGACCCAGGGTGCCGATAGTCCGTCGCCCACGACAAAAGGTCGCGCTAGAGGAGGATCTGTGACTGCGGTAGACCAGCCCGCCACGCAAGTGGCACCAGTGCGTCCGTTCCCGGAGCGCTATCAGCCCAAGGGCTCGTTCTTCTACAAGCTCATCACCACCACCGATCACAAGCTGATCGGAATGATGTACATCACCACCTGCTTCGCGTTCTTCCTCGTGGGTGGTCTGATGGCTCTGCTCATGCGCGGCGAGCTCGCGCATCCCGGCATGCAGTTCCTGTCGACGGAGCAGTTCAACCAGCTGTTCACGATGCACGGCACCGTCATGCTGCTGCTGTACGCCACCCCGATCGTCATCGGCTTCGCCAACTTCGTGCTGCCGCTGCAGATCGGCTCACCCGACGTCGCGTTCCCGCGCCTGAACGCCATGGGTTTCTGGCTGTTCCTGTTCGGTGCGCTCGTGGCCCTGGCCGGCTTCCTCACCCCGGGTGGCGCCGCCGACTTCGGCTGGACCGCATACACGCCGCTCACCGACGCGCTGCACTCGCCCGGCGTCGGCGCCGACCTGTGGATCATGGGTCTGGGCGTCGGTGGTCTGGGCACCATCCTCGGTGCGGTCAACATGATCACCACCGTCGTGTGCCTGCGCGCCCCCGGCATGACCATGTTCCGGATGCCGATCTTCACCTGGAACATCCTGGTCACCAGTGTGCTGATCCTGCTGGTGTTCCCGCTGCTCACCGCCGCCCTGCTCGGCCTTGAGGTCGACCGCCAGTTCGGTGCCCACCTCTACGATCCCGCCAACGGCGGCGTCATCCTGTGGCAGCACCTGTTCTGGTTCTTCGGGCACCCCGAGGTGTACGTCATCGCCCTGCCGTTCTTCGGCATCGTGTCCGAGGTGTTCCCGGTGTTCGCCCGCAAGCCGCTGTTCGGCTATTCCGGCCTGGTGTACGCCACCCTGTCGATCGCCGCCCTGTCGGTGGCCGTGTGGGCGCACCACATGTACGTCACCGGCGCGGTCCTGCTGCCGTTCTTCTCGTTCATGACCTTCCTGATCGCGGTCCCGACCGGTGTGAAGTTCTTCAACTGGATCGGCACCATGTGGAAGGGCAACATGACGTTCGAATCGCCGATGCTCTTCTCGGTCGGCTTCATCGTCACCTTCCTCTTCGGTGGTCTCACCGGTGTTCTGCTCGCCAGCCCGCCGCTGGACTTCCACCTGTCGGACTCGTACTTCGTGGTCGCACACTTCCACTACGTGCTCTTCGGCACCATCGTGTTCGCCACCTACGCCGGCGTGTACTTCTGGTTCCCCAAGATGACCGGACGCATGCTCGACGAGGGCCTGGGCCGCTGGCACTTCTGGCTCACCTTCATCGGCTTCCACACCACGTTCCTGGTCCAGCACTGGCTGGGCAACGAGGGCATGCCGCGCCGCTACGCCGACTACCTGCCGTCGGACGGATTCACCGAACTGAACATCGTCTCGACCGTCGGTGCGTTCATCCTCGGCCTGTCGACCCTGCCGTTCCTGTGGAACGTCTTCCGCAGCTACCGCTACGGCGAGGTCGTGACCGTCGACGATCCGTGGGGCTTCGGCAACTCGCTCGAATGGGCCACCAGCTGCCCGCCGCCGCGGCACAACTTCACCGAGCTGCCCCGGATCCGTTCCGAGCGCCCGGCGTTCGAACTGCACTATCCGCACATGATCGAGCGGATGAAGGCAGAGGCCCACGTCGGCCCCGGCGGCGGTCACTGACCTCTCCGGTCGCCGACACAGCACCGAACAGCAAAGCCCAAGCGGCCCTCGCTCTCAGCGAGGGCCGCTTGGCGTTTCCGGCCCTGCGCCCTCTACGATTGCCACTCGTGGCCAATTCCTCCGATGAGACAACGGTTCTGATCACGGTCACCGGGCCCGACAAGCCCGGTGTGACCTCGACCCTCATGGGGGCGCTGGCAGGCCAACGGGTGAGCCTTCTCGATGTGGAACAGGTCGTCATCCGCGGTCGACTGACCCTCGGGGTACTGGTTTCGTGCACGGGCGACCCGCAGGACGTACAGGAAGTGGTCGAACAGGCCATGGACTCGGTCGGAATCGACGTGCATGTCGAGGTGGGTGCCAACTCGGGCGGCCGTCGGCCGTCGACGCACGCGGTGGTGCTCCTGGGCAGTCCGGTGACCGCGCGTGCCTTCCAGGCAGTCGCGTCGGCGCTGGCATCCCAGGGCGGCAACATCGATTCGATCCGCGGGATCGCCGACTACCCGCTCACGGGCCTGGAACTGATGGTCAGCGTGGCTGGTCGCGATGACGTCGCCGCCGACGCCGCGCTGCGCAAGGCACTCGCCGGGGTGGCCTCCGGTCACGAGATCGATATCGCGGTCGAACGCGGCGGCCTCGCCAGGCGGGCCAAGCGGCTCATCGTGTTCGACGTCGACTCCACCCTGATCCAGGGTGAGGTTATCGAGATGCTGGCCGCCAAGGCGGGCCGCGAGGCCGAGGTCGCGGCGGTCACCGAGGCCGCGATGCGCGGCGAACTCGACTTCACCGAATCCCTCAACCAGCGCGTGGCGGCGCTGGCCGGGCTGGACGCCTCCGTCATCGACGAGGTCGCGGAGTCGTTGGAACTGACGCCCGGCGCCCGGACCACCATCCGGACGCTGCACCGCCTCGGCTATCACTGCGGGGTGGTCTCGGGCGGGTTCCGTCAGGTCATCGACGGCCTGGCTCATGAGCTCGAACTCGACTTCGTCCGCGCCAACACCCTGGAGATCGGCCCCGACGGCAAACTCACCGGCCGGGTCGTCGGTGAGGTTGTGGACAGGCAGGGCAAGGCGCGGGCATTGCGGGCATTCGCCGAGCAGGTCGGTATCCCGATGGCGCAGACCGTGGCCGTCGGCGACGGCGCCAACGACATCGACATGCTCAGCGTCGCCGGGCAAGGTATCGCTTTCAACGCCAAACCCGCATTGCGGGAGGTGGCCGACGCCGCGCTGAGTCACCCGTTCCTCGATGCGGTGCTCTTCATCCTCGGTATCACCCGCGACGAGATCGAGGCCGCCGACGCCGCCGACGGTGTGCTGCGGCGCGTTCCACTGGATTAGGGCCGATACGCCCCAGGGATTCAGCCGACCGGCGCCGCCTGCGGAGCGAGGTGCGCAAACGTGTTGCGCCAAACCTCGCGATCCGGGGCGAAGGAGGCGAGTATCAGCTCGTCGGCGTCGGCGTGACCGGCGAACCAGTCGAGGTAGTCGCGCACCTGCCCAGGTGTGCCCACACCGCAGTAGGTCATCATCTGTTCGATCTGCTGTCCCGGCGGCATCGTCAGGACGGCGTCGCATTCCTCGTCGGTGAAGGTCCGCTCGCGTTTGAAGAGGGCGTTCACCCGGGCCCGTTTGGCGGCGTGCAGCTGTGCGGCCGCGCGCTCGGCGTCGTCGTCGGCGATCACCCCGACACCGGCGATGACGTACGGCTCGGCAAGCGCGGCCGACGGCCTGAACTCACGTCGGTACAGGGCCACCGCATCGGTGAGAGCCTGCGGCGCGAAATGCGAGGCGAACGCGTACGGAAGTCCGAGCGCCGCGGCCACTTGGGCACCGAACAACGACGAGCCCAGGATATAGAGCGGAACATCGGTGCCGGTGCCTGGAGTGGCGGCGACCCCGTCGACGCGGGACTGCCCGGTCAGGTAGCCCTGCAGTTCCAGGACGTCCTGGGGAAAGCGTTCGGCATCGGCGATGGTCCGGCGCAGCGCGGCGAACGTCTTCTGGTCGCTGCCGGGCGCCCGGCCCAACCCGAGGTCGATGCGGCCGGGGTGTAGTTCGGCGAGCGTCCCGAATTGTTCGGCGATGGTGAGCGGAGCGTGGTTGGGCAGCATCACGCCGCCGGCGCCGAGGCGGATGGTGCTGGTGTGCGCCGCCACGTGCGCGACGAGCACCGCCGGCGCCGACGACGCGATGGTCGCCATATTGTGGTGCTCGGCGTACCAGATGCGGGAGTAGCCCCACTGCTCGGCACGCTGGGCGAGGTCGACGCTTGCGGCGAAACTGGACGCGACGGTTTCGGATCGTCCTACTTGTGCAAGATCGAGAATCGAAAGATCAACGGGCATACACAGGTCAAAGGGGAACCGGTGCCCCGGTATTCCGTCGGGACTGGATGTCGCCGGGCATATGCGGCGACCGGTCGAAAGGCATTCCGCGTGCCGGGGCCCACAGGACCGCGCGGTAGTGCACGATGGACACCGTGACATTTCCCTTCCGCCCCGCCGCCCCCGAACCCGACCCGATTCCGGAGTCGGATCCCGATCTGCTCATCGACTTTCGTGACGTGGCGGTGGTCCGTTCTGGGAAAACGCTTGTCGGCCCGGTGTCCTGGCAGGTCGAACTCGACGAGCGCTGGGTGATCATCGGACCCAACGGGGCGGGCAAGACCACCCTGATGCGGCTGGCCGCGGGAGAGCTGTATCCGACGACGGGCGAGGCCTTCGTGCTCAACGAGAAGCTCGGCCGGGTCGAATTGCGTGAGTTGACCACCCGGATCGGTATGGCCGGTCCCGGTCTCCTCGACCGGATTCCCGACGACGAGTTGGTCCGCGACGTGGTGGTGTCCGCGGGGTACTCGGTGCTCGGCCGGTGGCGGGAACAGTACGACGACGTCGACCGTGAGCGCGCGCTGGAGTCGTTGGAGTCGATGGGCGCCGAGCATCTCGCCGACCGGGTATTCGGCACCCTGTCGGAGGGGGAGCGCAAGCGCGTGGTCATCGCGCGGGCACTGATGACCGACCCCGAGATGCTATTGCTGGATGAGCCTGCCGCGGGTCTGGACCTGGGCGGCCGGGAAGAGTTGGTCGCCCGGTTGTCCGATCTGGCCAAGGACGCCGATGCTCCCGCGATCGTGCTGATCACCCACCACGTCGAGGAGATCCCCGAGGGCTTCACCCACGCGCTGCTGTTGTCGGAGGGTGGTGTGGTCGCGATGGGTCTGCTGCCGGAGGTGGTGACGAGCAGGAACCTGTCGATGGCCTTCCGGCAGCAGATCACCCTGACCAAGTCCGGTGCCCGGTTCTTCGCCCGGCGCAGCAGGCGGGCGGGCGGGCACCGCCGGGCCTGACACCGCCGGCGTTTGCCGACCTCCACCGATCGTGCGTTCGGTCGGCCCGATAGTGTCGAGGCAACGTCCCCGCCGTCGGGGACAGGTGTGGCGGCGAGTGCAGGAGGTTCGGTCGTGGCAGATCAATCTGGGGCAGAGCAGTCGTCGCCGCAAGTCGACCCCGACACAGGTGCGTCGATTCCCGCGCAGCCCGCGCTGCCGCGCGACGCCTCCACCGTCGTACTGATCCGTGACGGCGCCGACGGTGTGGAGGTGTTCCTGCAGCGGCGGGTGAACACCATGGCGTTCGCCGGCGGTATGACGGTGTTCCCCGGTGGCGGTGTCGATGCCCGTGACGCCGAGGCACACTTCTCGTGGACCGGACCCGGTGCCGCCTGGTGGGCGCGGACGCTCGGGGCCACCGAACCGATCGCGCAGTCCCTGGTGTGCGCGGCGGTGCGCGAGACGTTCGAGGAATGCGGCGTGCTGTTCGCGACCGACGCCGACGGGCGGTTTCCCGAACCCGGGACGCTGGCTGACGAACGGGCACAGCTGGTGGACAAGTCGCTGTCCCTGGCCGGGTTCCTGGCCGACCGCGGACTGACGCTGAGGGCTGATCTCATTGCGCCACTGGCACATTGGATCGCGCCGGTGATCGAGAAGCGGCGCTATGACACCCGCTTCTTTGTCGCCGCACTCCCCGAGGGGCAGCATGCCGACGGCGAGACCTCCGAGGTGTCGGTGGCCGGCTGGTTGTCGGCGCGGCAGGCGCTGGCCCGCTGGGTCGACCGGCAGCATTTTCTACTGCCGCCCACGTGGTCGCAGCTCCGGGAGATCGCCCGCTACGACACCGTCGCCGACCTACTGGGTGAGCCCCGCGAGATCACCACCGTCATGCCGGAGGCCACCACCCCGATGATGTCGGGTCTGCGATTTCCGAATTCGGACGAGTACTTCGTCGAGCTCGACGGTCGCCTGCCGTCCGACGCCAAACGCTGACCGCGGGTCTCGACGATGGATGACGACCAATCCCTCGACAGGTGGCTCGTCGAGGCGGGAAAGCAGACGATCCCGCTGCCGGAGGTGATCGCCACGCCCCGCGATGCGGCGACCGTGGCGCTCGTGCGCGACGGGGCGTCGGGACTCGAGGTGTTCCTGCTGCGCAGGGTTCCCGAGATGGCGTTCGCCGCGGGAATGACCGTGTTTCCCGGCGGGGGCGTGGACGGCGCCGACGACACCGACCTGCGGTGGGTGGGACCGGGTGCCGATTGGTGGGCCGAGAAGTACGCCACCAGCCCGGTGGCCGCCCGGATGCTGGTGGTCGCGGCCGTCCGGGAAACGTTCGAAGAATGCGGGGTACTGCTCGCGACTGCGGCCGACGGCCGGACCCCCGCGCGTGAACTGGTCGCCGACGACCGGGCCGCGCTCGTCGCCAAGGAACAGTCGTTCGGCACTTTCATGCATCGGCGAGGTCTTGCGTTACGTTCGGATTGGCTTGCGCCGCTGGCACATTGGATTACTCCGCCGATCTCCGAGCGACGCTACAGCACCCACTTCTTCCTCGCCGCGCTACCCGACGGTCAGGAGGCCGACGGCTCCACCTCCGAGGCGTCGACGTCGGCGTGGGCCCGTCCCGCCGACGCCCTTGACGCCTGGTCGCGCGGCGTCCATTCGCTGTTGCCACCCACGTGGGCACGACTGCGGGAACTGAGCCGGTACCCCACGGTCGCCGATGCCCTCGCCACCGACCGCGTCATCGAGGTGGTGGGCGAGGACGAGGCCGATGACCCGTACGGCATGAAGTTCGACGGCGCCGACGACTACTTCGCCGCGTTCAGCAGAATGCATCTTGATCCCTGAAGGCTGTCAGGCGAGCTCGCGAGCCGGCCGCGTCTCGAAGGGTCCGACGACTACCTCGCCGAGTTGAGCCGGGTCGGTGGGACACATCTTGATCCACTGAGGGCTGTCGCGCGCTTGGGCACCGGCGTCATACTGGTCGCCGGACAACCGTGGGACGCATCTTGATCCCTGAGGGCTGACCCAAAGCGACCAAACCTTCTTGATCCCTGAGGCCGATGCGACGCAGGAGCGAGGGTCACGAAGGGTCAGGCGAGACGACCGCCTGAGGTCACCACCTCGGACTCACATTGGGAGCCCGACGTCACCGGACCCTTCGGCCCAGTCGAGGAGTTGGTCGATGCGGTGGGCGGCGTCGTCGATCCCGGCGTGCAGGTCGCCGAGGCGGGCGAAGCGTTCGGGCATGGTCGCGATGGTGAAATCGTCGGGTTCGCAGGAGTAGATCTCGTCCCAGGTGATCGGTGCCGACACGGTTCCGCGGGGATTGCCGCGCACCGAGTATGCGGCGGCCATCGTGTGGTCGCGGGTGTTCTGGTTGTAGTCGACGAACACCGCCGACTGGTCGCGGTCCTTGCGCCACCACGCCGTCGTCACGTCGGCGGGGGCGCGGCGCTGGACTTCGAGCGCGAACGCGTGGGCCGCGCGCCGGACGTCGGCGAATCCCCATGCCGGTTCGATGCGGACGTAGATGTGCATGCCGCGCCCGCCGGACGTCTTGGGGAAGCCGCGCATGCCGAGGTCGTCGAGCACCTCACCCACGACATGCGCGACCCGCCGGATACGGGCCCAGTCGCAGCCGGGCATGGGGTCGAGGTCGATGCGCCATTCGTCGGGCGCTTCGGTGTCGGCGCGGCGCGAGTTCCACGGATGGAACTCGACCGTCGACATCTGGACGGCCCAGATCACGGAGGCGAGTTCGGTGACGCACAGTTCGTCGGCGGTGCGCCCGTACCGCGGGAACCACAGTTGCACGGTGTCCAGCCAGTCCGGGGCTCCGGCGGGGATGCGTTTCTGGTGGACCTTCGGGCCGCCGAAACCGTCCGGGCCGCCGACGCCCTTGGGGAAGCGGTGCAGCATGCAGGGTCGGTCGCGCAGGGCGCGGACGATGCCGTCGCCGACGGACAGGT
Source organism: uncultured Gordonia sp. (assembly GCF_937858515.1). Lineage (NCBI taxonomy): Bacteria > Bacillati > Actinomycetota > Actinomycetes > Mycobacteriales > Gordoniaceae > Gordonia > uncultured Gordonia sp. Next base: position 32,285 of record NZ_CALLZT010000216.1, read on the forward strand.
AGTAGTTGGCCAGGTCGAGTTTGGTTTCGCCGCGTTCGGAGAAGTACGTGCGGTCAGGGCTCGACAGCCGGACGGTCCGTTCGCCGACGACGAGCTCGACGGCATCGCCTGCCTGCGCTCCCACCTGCTCAACTGTAGTGGCCGGTGGGGGTGGAGGCGCGTGAGTGGCACCAGCTGCCTGAATCGATCCCGTAAGCCATTCGATAAGGCAAGTGCAGGCTAACCCGAAGGTTGCTTCACGCCGCCGGACCGGTAGCCTCGGAGATCATGGCCGAGTTTGTCACCCTCGAAACCTCTGCGGATCACCCCGGTGTGGGCACGATCCTGCTGAGCCGACCGCCGATGAACGCGCTGAACCGGCAGGTGCAGGCCGAACTGGCGGCCGCGGCGCGTGAGGCGACGGTGCGCGACGACATCAAGGCCGTCGTCGTCTACGGCGGACCCAAGGTGCTGGCCGCGGGCGCCGACATCAAAGAGATGAATGACTTGAGCTACACGGAGATGAAGAAGGTCGCCGGCGCTCTGCAGGCGAATCTCGGAGCCGTCGCGAACATCCCCAAGCCGACGGTCGCAGCGATCACCGGGTACGCCCTCGGCGGCGGGCTCGAGGTGGCGCTGAGCGCCGACCGGCGGATCGCCGGCGACAACGTCAAGCTCGGGCTGCCGGAGATCCTGCTCGGCGTTATTCCCGGCGGCGGCGGCACCCAGCGGCTGGCCCGGCTCATCGGCCCGGCCAAGGCCAAGGACCTGATCTTCACCGGCCGCTTCGTCGACGCCGAGGAGGCGCTCGCCATCGGCCTGGTCGACGAAGTGGTGGCCCCCGACGACGTGTACAGCGCGGCGCTGAAGTGGGCGGGCCAGTTCACGCGGTCGGCATCGGTGGCGATCGCCGCGGCGAAGGCGGCAATCGATCAGGGCATCGAAACCGATCTCGCGACCGGCCTCAAGATCGAAGAACAGCAGTTCACTGCCCTGTTCACCACCGAGGACCGCACCATCGGGATGGCCTCGTTCGTCGAGAACGGCCCCGGCAAGGCCGAATTCGTCGGCCGCTAGAGACTTGTAGTACCCCATCAAGAAAGCTGAGACGATGTCGACCGAACCCACCATCGATCCCGAACCCAATCCGCACGCCACCGAGGAGCAGGTGCAGGCGGCGCTCAAGGACACCAAACTCGCCCAGGTGCTCTACCACGACTGGGAGGCCGAAACCTACGACGAGAAGTGGTCGATCAGCTTCGACGAGCGGTGCATCGACTACGCGCGTGGACGTTTCGACGCGGCGATCACCGACGCTCCGCTGCCGTACGGCCGGGCGATGGAATTGGGTTGTGGCACGGGGTTCTTCCTGCTCAACCTGATGCAGTCGGGCGTGGCAGAGAAGGGATCGGTGACCGACCTGTCGCCGGGCATGGTGAAGGTCGCGCTGCGTAACGCCGAGAACCTGGGTCTGGACGTCGACGGCCGCGTCGCCGACGCCGAGAAGATCCCCTACGAGGACAACACCTTCGACCTGGTCGTCGGACACGCTGTGCTGCACCACATCCCGGATGTCGAGCTGTCGTTGCGCGAAGTCCTGCGGGTACTCAAGCCGGGCGGCCGGTTCGTGTTCGCCGGTGAACCGTCCACCATCGGCGACTTCTACGCCCGCTGGATGAGCCGGGCCACCTGGTGGGCCACCACCAACATCACCAAGTTCGGCCCGCTGCAGTCGTGGCGCCGTCCGCAGGAAGAGCTCGACGAGTCCTCACGTGCGGCGGCGTTGGAGGCCGTGGTCGACATCCACACCTTCGATCCCGACGAACTCGCCGGTATCGCCCGCAGCGCTGGCGCCACCGAGGTCAAGACGGCCACCGAGGAGCTGGCCGCAGCCATGCTCGGCTGGCCGGTACGCACCTTCGAGGCCGCTGTTCCCGCCGACAAGCTCGGCTGGGGCTGGGCGGGATTCGCCTTCGGCGGCTGGAAGAAGATGACCTGGCTCGACGAGAATGTCCTGCGCAAGGTCGTTCCCCAGAAATTCTTCTACAACGTCGTAGTTACGGGTGTGAAGCCCGAGTGACAGAAGGGCCGGCAGGGCTCGTCAGAGTCTGCCGGCCTTCGTCAGTTGTCGGTGTTCGCACGAGGATCGGGTTGCTACTGCTGCGAGTCGCTCCACACCTGCAGTGGATCGAAGTCTATGACCAACCGTCCGTTACGCGTTTTCGACTGCATTGCCCCAAGCGCAGCCCATAAATTCGCGATTACGTGGTCGAGTCCGTTTGCGGCCCCGCCGACTTCGTGAAGTCGGTCGCGAAGTTCCACGCCGCGACGAACCTCGCGCGAGAGATGGTTGTACCAGTCCAGCAGTTGCTTCAAGACGTCGTCGCTCGTCTCGGACACGGGCCTGAGGGGCACACCCAGTAGCTCTGAAATTGCTACTGATTCAGCGTATTTGGGCTCTCGTTGGCCATTCTCAATCCGCGTGATGGCGGACGGATCCAGCGTGATCCCAAAACGTTCGTGAATCTCCTTCGCCAGGCGGCGTTGACTCCATTCGAGGGACTCGCGCCGTGCCTTCATGCAACTTCTGAAGTAGTCGGTTGCTGAGGTGGACCTTGCAGCAGTCGCCGCAAGATCGGGGTCGACTGAGCGGTCCGCGTTTGACTTGCCTTCCTGGTGCATAAATCACATTCTAGTGCAGTTTGGCAGTGCTGTGCTACGGTGGTGCGATAATCACATCGAGGTGACCTTGTCGCATCAAGGTTCCGGAGGAGGGTGACGTGACGCATATCCAGTCGACGGGTGTGATCGTGCATAGGATGCCTTCTGCATGCACGGGAGGTTTGACATGACTGCCCTCTGTGCATGCCGTATAGGTCCGCACCTGGGTGAACTTGACGATTCCGGTCTGAGCGACTTGGTGACTCTCGCACTAGATGTCGGAGGATTTGGTCTCTATGTTGCTCTCGCGGTGGAACGGGAACGACGTAGGGCGCTCACTGCCGCTGCCGGAACCGTGCGAAATGTTCAGTATTGGACCGACCGTTGGGGGCGGGTTGCCTTCTATGGTGAGCCAATCAAGGGTAAGCAGCGTTTGGGTATTCCGGCCGGGCATACCCTGCCGATTGACGTGCCGGTACCTGTAACCCCAGATCCGTTTGCTGATCGGGTTTTGGGAATGAAGGTCCTCCCAACACCGACGCTCGAGTATTTTGGCAAGATTGCTCCAGACAATGATGAAGAGCGGTGGAAGCATTTTCTTCCGAAGGAGCTGGGCGTGGCGCGTTGGTTGGAATCACGAGGTGTGTCTGTTCTGTCTGTAGACACGTTCAAGAGTCCAGGGCGCCCTACGCCAGATGCCATCGTCAAGGTCGACGATCTTCCGCCGGCCGAATTCAAGATCATGCAGCCGAAGTCCGGATCGTTCAGCCACCTGCAGTGCGTCGAGAACGTCGAACTGATCGCCCTCAAATGTCGGCGCGGCATCGTTGACCTGCGTGGAACTGATGCGTCGATTGTGAGGGCTGAACGTGCGATGGTGGACGCCGTGGTGGAGCACGGTGTCAATCTTGACGAGCTGGTGTTCATCGTAAACGGATCACATCAACAGATTGTCTCGGTCGGGTGGTCACGTGGGTAGCAATGAGTACGTGTATGCAGTTGCGTCCGGTCCGACCGCCGAGCAGGTGGAGGAAGCGGTGTCAGAGATCCGACCGCTGGGAGACGCGTGGGCATGGTGCTTCCACACTGTTCACTCCGTTGCCTATCCCACGAGACTCGTGTTCGAGGGCGCCGACGCGCTAGCGTTCGCTGAACGGGCCGTGCCGATTCTGAAGAAACGTTTCGGTATTGAGATAGTCGACGAAGAGACCTATTTTCATTCAGGTCGATACGATTGATTCTTGCAGCTGGCTAGACACGATAGGCGTGGTTGTTAGGTTGGGCGCGAGTTCGAAGCAGGCGGTCGCATGATTCTGAAGTACGAACATGTATCAAACGTGCTTGGTGTTGAGCGGAGCCATCCCGCTGAACCTCTTGATGTGGTCGAGCCGTGTCGCTCGACATGGGATAGGTGAGCAATGGGTTACTCTTTTGCGGCTGGCGATGTCGCTTTTCTGCGTTCGGTGGCGGGACGTGCGGCACTGGAGGTGGCCTCGACGCTGGCATTGAGTCCGGCGTCGATGATTGCCGACATCGGTGAACTACGGGGTACGTATGCACCTTTCGATGCGGCGATCATCGAGACGGTGACCTGCCGACGTAAGGCCCGCACCAAGTTCCGTCATGCCGAGGACCTGCTGCTGACCGATGATGCGGTGCAGCAGGCGACGGCGTGGCCGGTGGCGCAGGCACGCGCGTGGGAGATCATCCGGCGCTACCCGGATTCGGTGGTGCACGATGTCACCTGCTCGGTGGGTGCCGAACTGATGGAGTTGTCGCTGCGCCTCGGCGTGACCGGGGTGATCGGCAGCGACATCGATCCGGTGCGGGTGGCGATGGCAGCGCACAACGCGACGACGGTCGAGTTGTCTGCGCCGACGGTACTGTTGCGTGCCGATGCGCTCACCCCGACGTCGACGGCCGATGTGATACTCGCCGACCCGGCCCGGCGCACCGGGTCCGGCCGGGTGTTCCGGCCCGACCAGCTCACCCCACCGCTGTTCGAACTGATCACCGTGTACGCGGGGCGTCCGCTGATCGTCAAATGTGCTCCGGGACTTGATCATCAAAACCTACGCGACAAGTTCGGTTTCGACGGCGAGGTACAGGTCACCTCGCTTGACGGCGGCGTCCGCGAAACCTGCCTGTGGTCGGGACCGCACGCCCGCCCACTGCGCCGGGCCACCGTCCTGCGGACCCACGAACGCAAGGTGTCGAGCTACGAGATCACCGACGACACCGACGACGACGTCCCGGCCGCGGAACCGGGGGAGTGGATCGTCGACCCCGACGGCGCAATCGTCCGTGCCGGCCTCGTACGGAACTACGCACACCGCCACAGCCTATGGCAGCTCGACCCGCAGATCGCCTACCTCACCGGCGATTCCGTACCCGAGGCCGGACGAGGATTCAAGATCATCGAGCAGACCACAGTGTCGGACAAGGCTTTACGCAAAGCCCTGCATGCACTTGACTGCGGCACACTGGAAATCCTCGTCCGCGGCCTCGACGTCGACCCCGATGCCCTGCGAAAGCGACTCAAACCCAAGGGAACCCGACCGCTGTCGCTGGTCCTGACCCGCATCGGCCGAAAAGGCGTCGCCTTCATCTGCGAACCGGGCGTGCGCGGCGGACAGCTCGCGGCTTAGGGGGCGGGGCGGCCCGAGGAGCGGCGCAGAGTGACTCGGTAGGTGTAGTGCTCGGGCAGGAAGTAGCTGATCGCCAGTTCGACGCTCGCGCCGCGGGAGTTGTTGTACAGCCGGTCCACCCGCAGGACCGGATGCCCCACTGGGCAGCCGAGTACTTCCGAGACGCGTGCGTCGGCTGTGCTCGCGGTGATCGACTGCACGCATTCGGTGATCGGTTCGGTGAGGTGGGGTTCGAGCAGGCCGATCATGGTGTGTTCGCTGACCGCGCCCGCCGCCACCTCCGGTCTGTCGGCGATCAGTTCGGCCACCGGCGCGGGCCACCACACCGTCGTCAGGACGAAGGGGACCGCGTCGTGGGATCGGGTGAAGACAATCCGGTAGACGACGTCGGTGTCCAGGCGCAGGCGGCCGGCGGCGGCGAGGTCCACCTGCCGTGTCGGCGCTTCGACCACCCGCATCTCGGTGTCGGCCGACAGATTCATCAGGTCCTCGATAGACCCGAGTTGTCGCAGGTACCGGCCGGCGTTCTCGCTGGCGAAGGTACCGCGGCCGGGAATCCGGTAAACGGCACCCTCACCGACGAGTTCCAAGAATGCCCGGCGCACCGTTTGCCGGCTCAACCCGAATTCGGTGGCGAGTTCGGCCTCGGTGGGTAGGCGCACGCCGTCCGGGTACAGGCCGGCGGCGATTCGTGCGCGCAGTTCGGCCGCCAGGGTGCGGTAGGCCGGTTCGGACTGTTCGGGCGCGTTCATCGACGCCAATCCTGCCACCGGTGACCGGTCGCCGTCACGATGGTGGCGTCAGATGCCGCCGCGGGCGACCAACTGCCCGGCGATCACCGTCCGCTGAATCTCGTTGGTGCCCTCGCCGACGATCATCAGCGGCGCGTCCCGGAAATAGCGCTCGACGTCGAACTCCGTGGAATATCCGTAGCCGCCGTGAATCCGGACCGCATTGAGCGCGATCTCCATCGCCACCTCCGAGGCGAACAGTTTGGCCATACCGGCTTCCATATCGCAACGGTCGCCGCTGTCGAAGCGGCGCGCCGCATGCCAGGTGAGCTGCCGGGCGGCGGTCAGTTTGGTGGCCATGTCGGCCAGATAGTTGCCCACGGACTGGTGCTTCCAGATCGGTTGCCCGAAAGATTCGCGTTCCTGTGAGTAGCGCAGTGCGTCTTCGAGGGCCGCGGTCGCGACACCGAGCGCGCGGGAAGCGACCTGGATACGGCCCGTCTCCAGGCCCTTCATCATCTGCGCGAAGCCCTTTCCCGGCACCTCGCCCAGGATCGCCGACGCGGGAACGCGGTAGTCGTCGAACGACAACTCGCACGACTCGACCCCCTTGTACCCCAGCTTGGGAAGATCGCGGGACACGGTCAGGCCCGGACCGTGCTCGGCCAGCACGATTGAGATACCGCGATGCCGCGGCTGCGCCTTCGGATCGGTCTTGCAGAGCAACGCGATCAGACCGGAGCGGCGGGCGTTGGAGATCCACGTCTTGGAGCCGTTGATCACCAGATCGTCGCCGTCCGTGCGGGCGACCGTCGCCATGTTCTGCAGATCCGAGCCGCCACCAGGCTCGGTGAGTGCCATCGTCGCGCGCAGCTCACCGGTCGCCATGCGCGGCAGGTACTTCTGCTTCTGCTCCTCGGTGCCGAATGTGGTGATGAGCTTGGCGACCACTGTGTGCCCGCCCATCGCCCCGGCAAGACTCATCCAGCCGCGCGAAAGTTCCTGGGTCACTTGCGCATAGCACGGCATCGATACCGGTGCACCGCCGTACTCCTCGGGTACGGCGAGACCGTAGATCCCGAGCTGTTTCATCTGCTCGATCCACGCCTCGGGGTAGGTGTTGGCGTGTTCGATCTCCTGCACCGTCGGCTTGACGTCGCGGTCGATGAACGCGCGCACCGTCTCGACCAGCATCGTCTCTTCGGCATTCAGGTCTTCGGTTACGGTCATCTGACACCTCGCATCACACTGCCAACATTTGTACGGCCATTTTGTTGGCAACTTCGGCCACCTGTCAAGGCGAGTCTTCCCGGACCCGGCTCGATCTGCTAGACATGTACGGAACTATTGGCCGTACATTTGCTCGGGTGCGACTGTGTCCGGCAATCAGACCACCTCCATCGGGCGGGTGGCCTCGACTGAACGGAAGACGATGAGCGACAAGCGAATACACGTCGGCGGACCGTACTTCGACGACCTCTCGCACGGGCAGGTGTTCGACGGCGCACCGTCGATCACGCTGACCGACGGACTGGCCGCGAGCCATCAGGCGATCCTCGGCGACCGGTTCCGGCTGCCGCTCGACTCGGAGCTGGCACGTCAGGTTACCGGCGGCGGAACTCCCGCGCATCCGGGTCTCGTGTCCGATCTCGCGATCGGGCAGTCGACGCTGGTCACCCACCATGTGAAGGCGAATCTGTTCTACCGGGGGTTGCGGTTCCTGCGGTACCCGGTCATCGGCGACACCCTCACCACCACCACCGAGGTGGTGGGCCTCAAGGAAAACAAGGCCAAACCCGGCCGTGCCGCAACAGGATTGGCGGCATTGCACATGGTGACGGTCGACCAGCGCGGCGATGCGGTGCTCGACTTCTACCGCTGCGCCATGATCGCGCTCTCGCCGGACGCCGATCCGGGCCGGGTGGTGCACGCCGATGATCTGTCGGCGATCGGCCCGTCCGAAGCACCCGAACCGGTCCTTCCGCAGTGGGATCTGGCGCGCTATCGGGAGCTGGTCCCGGGACAGCACTTCAGCGGCGACCTCGTCGGAAACACCTATGTGTCGAGCGGTGATGTCGTGTCCAGCGCACCCGAGCTGGCCCGGCTCTCGCTCAATATCGCGGCCACCCACCACGACGAGCGGGTGGCCGGACAACGACTGGTCTACGGTGGTCACACCATCGGCCTGGCCCTTGCCCAGGCCACGCGCGCACTGCCCAATCTGGTCACCGTGGTCTCGTGGGATTCCTGCGACCACACCGGCCCCGTCCACGAAGGGGACACCTTGTCCAGTGAACTTCAGGTGGAAGCGGCCACGGAAGCCGCATCCGGGGGCGTCCTCACGCTGCGTTCACGCGTGTTCGCCGACGAATCTGACGGCAGCACAAGGGATGTGCTGGACTGGCGCTTCCGGGCGGTGATGGCATGAGTGCCCGACCGCTCGACGGTGTCCGGGTGGTGGAGGTGTCGAGTTTCGTCGCCTCGCCGCTGTGCGGCCTGACTTTGGCTCAGCTCGGGGCCGAGGTGATCCGTGTGGATCCGGCAGGTGGTGCGGCCGACGTCAATCGCTGGCCGCTGACTGCCGACGGTCATTCCATCTACTGGACCGGACTGAACAGGGGCAAGAAGTCGGTCACCGCCGATCTGCGTTCGCCCGAAGGCCAGAAACTGGTGCAGGACCTGGTCACCGAGTCAGGTCCCGGTGGCGGCATCCTGGTCACCAATGCCGGTGGGCGGCAATGGATGAGTCACGACACCCTGGCCGCGTTACGGCCCGATGTGATCACCCTGGAACTGCTCGGCCGCACCGACGGCACACCCGGCGTCGACTACACCGTCAACGCGGGCCTCGGCTTTCCCTCGATCACCGGCCCGCTCGATGAGAACGGCGAACCGGCCGGTGTGGTGAATCATGTTCTGCCCGCATGGGATGTCGTCTGCGGAATCTATGCGGCGCTGGCGATCACGGCGGCGGTGCGTCGCCGCGACCAGACGGGGGCTGGTGCGCGTATCACCCTGCCGCTGGAGGACACCGCACTGGCCATCGCGGGCACCCTGGGGTATCTGACCGAACCCCAGGTGAACGGTGACTCGCGGCCGGCCACCGGCAACGACGTTTACGGAACCTACGGCTCCGATTTCCAGACCTGCGACGGTGGACGTTTCATGATCGTCGCCCTCACCCCACGGCATTTCCGGGATCTGGTGCGGCTCACCGAAACCACCGAAGCCGTCGATGCGGTCGAGAAGTCGCTGGGCGCTGACTTCTCTACCGACACAGACCGATTCAATCATCGCGGGGTTCTCAACCCTCTGTTCGCGGCGTGGTTCGCCCGCCACACGACCGCCGAGGTCGACCAGGCGCTCGCACAGTCGTCGGTGCTTTCGCAGCGCTACCGCGACTTCACCGAGGTCGCCGGTACCGATCTGACGGGCAATCCGCTGTTCGCTCCGCTCGATCAGCCCGGCATCGGCGAGTATCTCGCCGCCGGATTGCCCGCCGCATTCGACGGCGAGCACTATCGCACCGGACCAGCTCCGGTCCTCGGAACACACACCGGGTGGTCGTGAACGGCAGATACAGGGTCGCCGTGAACGGCAGATACAGGGTCGTCGTGAACGACGCTGTGCCGCAGGTATTCAGGAATGTGACTTTATGGCGAGCGTGGCGGTGCTGCGGGTGAACAGTTTTCCCGAACCGTCGCGCAGATCGGTGGTCATCACCACCAATCGCCTGCCGCGCCGGATGATCTCGGCGGAGAACTCGTACCCGTCGGCCGACGCACCCGGTGATCTCATCAGCTCGATGCCGAGGTCGGTCAGCGCGTAGTCGTCGGAGCCGTCCCCGAGCAGGGTGTCCCCGATGATGTCCGTGACCGCGGCGGCGGCGCTGAGAATGCTCCCGCCCTGTGCGGTGCCGAGTGAGTTGAGTGCCCATTCGGGCACCTGCCAGCGGATTCGGAACCGGTCGGGCGCAGAGCCGTCATCGACCCTGGCGAGTCCGAGGTGGGTGGTCAGCGGCTGCCCGGCATCGAATGCCGCGGGGTCGGTCCGGAAACCGGTGAGCATGTCCTCGGGGAGATTGGGGCGCACCGTCTGCGCCGAGCGGCAGCGTGCGCTCGCGATGAGTGCCCCGCCGGACTCCATGCGTGCGGTGGCCAGACCGGTGCCGGTGTGGTCGTCCACCGCGAGCGGCGACGATGATGCGGTCACCTCGTCCCCGATGACCGCCCACGGGACCATCGACACCGATATGTGCGAAACGACGTATTCATTCTCGGGGCGAAGCAGGTAGATGCCCGAGCCGGCGGCCACGTCGAGGAGGATACCGAGCGATGCGAGTCCCGCACGGCCGCGGCGATCGCGCTGCCATCCCTGCACCGACTGGACGAAGGCGACCTCGCCGGGTTCGGCCGCTTCGGTGAGCCGGACGCCGATCGTGTTCGCGGCCGGGTCCGTGGTGAATTTTGCCAGCAGTGTGCCGGGAAGCGTTCGCGGATCGGGGCGAGCGGTATCGCCTTCGCTTGTCGGAAAATTGCGCACAGAGTGACGGTAGCAACCGAAGGCCTGAGAGTTGCATCACAGTTTGAGTTTAATGTAGAATACATTTTGCAGGTTCGCCATCCTGGCATGGAAAGTGCGTCAACGGCTCCCGCATCGGCAGGACATGAGCTCGACGTCGTGATGTAGGAGATTGAAGAGCAGTGCAGACTTGGGCGCAGATCACCGAAGATTTCCACCGGAACTGGCCGATCTATGTGGCGATGCCGTTCGTGGCGGCGCTGATCGGCTGGGTCACCAAGATCGTGGCGATCAAGATGATGTTCCGGCCGTATACGTTCAAGGGCATCGGGCCGCTGGGCTGGCAGGGCATCATCCCCAAGCGTGCGCCGCAGATGGTGACGATTCTGTGTGAAACCCTCACGCCGCGCCTGGTTAACGCCAAGGAGATCGCCGAGCGAATCGACGCCGCGGAGCTTGCCGCGCTGATCGATCGCCCGCTGCGTGCCGAGGTCGCACGGATTACGCGTAAGGTCCTGGCGGAGTACCAGCCGACGCTCTGGGGCCTACTCCCGTCGGTCGCGCAGGACTTCCTGATCGAACGGGTGCAGCGGTCGGCACCTGATGCCGTCGTAGCGCTGGTCGACGGGGTCGTCGACCGAATCGATGACATCTTCGATCTGCAGACGATGGCGACCAAGGAGTTTCTGGACGATCCGACCACCCTGGAATCGATGTTCCGGGACGTCGGGCGGCGAGAGTTCGCATTCATCCGGCGCAGCGGGTTGGTCTTCGGATTCTTCATCGGATTGGTACAGGTCGCGGTGTGGGCGCTCACCCACAATCCCTGGGTCATGCCGTTGTTCGGCCTATTCACCGGCTGGTTCACCGACTGGGCCGCACTTCGCCTGATCTTCTACCCCCGGGAACCGAAGAAGTACCTCGGATTCATCAAGTGGCAGGGCTTGTTCCAGCAGCATCGTGTTCCGGTGGCCAGGGAGTACGGCTCACTCATCGCGACAAGGGTTCTCACACCCGACAGGCTCCTGCGTGGCATCTGCGGCGGCGAGGACACCTCCGGCGTGGTGAAGGTGGTGGCCGAGGTGCTCGAGGCCGAATTGCGGGAGGAGATCGGCGATCTGAATCGCTACGTCGACGTGGACCTGCGTGACCTGCCGCTGTTCCGCGAGTTGGACTTCGGCAAATTGCAGATCGCCGGTGTGTCGCCGGGCAAGGTGCTCGGCGGATTTCTGGATGTGCTGAGCGGACCGACCAAGGGAATTGCCAGCGTCGGCCTCGATCTGACTCAGGTGGAACCGATGTGCACCGCATTCGCCGAGGAGGCCGTGAGAGTCTTGCCCGATCTGATGCTCGGATCGGCGGAGCGATACCTGACCGACACGCTGGACATCGAAGGCACGATGTCGGAGAAGATGGCCGCGATGACTCCGGAGGAGTTCGAAGGAGTACTGCGGCCGGCCTTCCGCGCCGATGAGAAGACCTTGATCGCCGTGGGGGCGCTTCTCGGGTTCATGGTCGGTGAGCTTCAGGTCGTCCTGGTGGAGCACTTGACGCACTGACCGAGGTCTCGGTACGGCGTGTTCGGCCAGGTGACCAGCATATTTATCAGAAACTAGAAAAGTGTTGACGAAAGTTTACGCACCGTGTAGCGTATTACGCAGAGCATAGATTAGCTCGGAACCCGACCGGAACACCTCGCAAGAGGGAAGCCTCAAAGATAGGAGACCTCCCATGGGAGCTCGACGCAAGAACACCTTCACCACCTTCCTGAGCGACGTCATCGACGACAGCAAGGCGCTCGTCGACGACCTGATCGACCGGGCTCAGGAGTTCGAGGAGAAGGCTCGCGACGCCGCGACTTCGGCGCTGGGCGACGATGACGCCGATTCGCCCAGTGCTGACGAGGTCGCCACCCTGAAGCAGGCCCTCAGCGAACTGACCGCCAAGGTCGACCAGCTTGCCGCAGTCAAGGCCGGCGCGAAGTAGTCTTGCCCGCTACGGCAGGCTCAAAGGCCGCCGCACCTGGGAGGATCGTCCCCGACGTGACGAATCCCCTTGGTGCGGCGGCTTTGTCGTGCGCGCATGGTGCCGGTCGCCGTGGCGGCGACCGGCCGTGAGGATCAGACGGGCGTGAGGATCAGATCGGCGAGATCGAGCGACGCTTTCCGGGAACCCGATCGGCACGCCGCCGCCGGGCGCGCCGGAGGGCCTGGATCAGAGCCGCTCTGGTCTGGCCGGGGGTGATGATGTCGTCGATGCCGAAGCCCGATGCCGCACGTAGTGGGTTCACGTCCGCGCGCAGTCTGTCGATCACGGCCTCGCGGTGGGTGGCGGGATCCTCGGCCGCCTGGATCTGGCGCCGATAGGCGATGTCGACGGCGCTGTCGATGGGCATCGCGCAGATCTCGGCGGTCGGCCAGGCGACGACGAGATCGGCGTCGATGCTGCGGCCGCCGCCCATCGCGACATAAGCCGCGCCGTAGGCCTTGCGCATCACGATCACATAGCGCGGCACGGTGGCCAGGGCGAGTTCGTACATGAGGCGTCCGCTGCGGCGACCGAGTTGGGCGGACTCGGCGGCCGTGCCGATCAGGAAACCGGGCAGGTCGATCATGATCACCAGCGGCAGGCCGAACGCGTCGCACACGGCGATGAAATGCGCAGCCTTCTCGCAGGCGCCGCTGTCGAGGGAGCCACCCAGGTGAGCCGGCTGATTGGCCACCACGCCGACCGCCCTGCCGCCGAGCCGGGCGAAACAGGTGACGATATTGGGTGCCGCGGCACCCCGGACCTCGAACAGGGAGTCCGCATCCGAGATCGCTTCGATGACGTCGCGCACGTCGTAGGCGCGCCGCGGGGAGTCCGGGATCAGTGCGTCGGCGTCGAACCCCGACTCGAGGCCGCTGCCGATGGGGATATCCTCGTCGGCCGATGACGGCAGGTAGCTGAGGTAGGCGCGTACCGCGTCGAGTGCCTCGTGTTCGTCGTCGGCGGCGAGGTCGGCGATGCCGTTGCAGGCCTGGACATCGGCTCCGCCGATCTGCTCGTTGGTGAGGTCTTCGCCGGTGCCGGCCTTGACGAACGGTGCCGCCGACATCCCCATCGTCGAGGTACCACGGACCATCACCACGAAGTCGCAGAGGGCGGCGAGATTGGTCGCCAGGCCGAACCCCGGGCCCATCATCACCGTGACGGTCGGCACCAGCCCGGACAGATCGACCAGGCGGGTGAGCATCGTCGATCCGATTGCCGCGAGCCGGGAATCGAGTCCCTCCTGGATGCGGTGGCCGCCGCCGTCGCAGAGCAGCACCAGCGGTATCCGGTCGTCGAGCGATGCCTGGATGCAGCGACCGATCTTGCGCATGCCGACATCGCCGTTGCTGCCGCCCAGAACGGTGAAGTCGAAGGCTGCGATCGTCACCGGTCTGCCGTCGATGAATCCGGTCCCGGTCACGACGCCGTCGCCGTAGAGATGTGAGTTCGGGGCAACCTGATGTCCGGCGATGAGGTCGGGTGTGGCCAGCGCGCCGAACTCGGCGAAGTCGTCGCCGCACAGCAGGGCGATCCGTTCCCGCGCGGTCAGTTTGCCCCGGCTGTGCTGGGCGGCGAGCGCGTCGGGGCGCGCCTGGTCGCCGGTGGCGGCGTAGGCGGCGGCGATCTGTTCGGAACTCGTTGGCACGGGCGCGGTCTCCTGACTGTGGAACGCGGCCGTCGGTTGCGACGATCGCCGGCCGGCCGGGCTGGTCGTTGTGTCAGAGTTTAACTTAATCTACATTCGAATCTATACAGTTTCATCGACGGGCCATGACGACGTGGCCGGAGTGAGGAGTGCAATCGTGGCTGGTGTGGATCAGCGGGTGGTCATCGTGACCGGGGCCGGTGGCGGTCTGGGACGCGAATACGCGAAGTTGCTGGCATCGCGGGGCGCGCGCGTGGTGGTCAACGACCTCGGTGGGGCCAGGGACGGTTCGGGATCGGGTTCGGCCGCCGCCGACGGTGTGGTTGCCGAGATCATCGAGGCGGGCGGGCAGGCCGTGGCCAACTACGACTCCGTCGCCACCGCAGAGGGCGCGGCATCGATCGTGAGCACCGCGCTGGACGCCTTCGGAGCGGTCCACGGTGTGGTGAGCAACGCCGGCATCCTGCGCGACACCACCTTCGCGAAGATGACCGACGAGCAGTGGGACGCGGTGCTCCAGGTGCACCTGTACGGCGGCTATCACATCACCCGGGCACTGTGGCCGCACTTTCGTGAGCAGCAGTTCGGGCGGATCGTCGTGGCGACGTCGACGACCGGCCTGTACGGCAACTTCGGGCAGGCCAACTACGGCGCTGCCAAACTCGGCCTGGTCGGGCTCATCAACACCCTGGCCATCGAGGGCGCGAAACACGACATCAGGGCCAATGCGGTCGCGCCGATCGCGGCCACCCGCATGACCGAGGATGTGGCACCCGAGGAATTGCTGGCCAAGTTGCCGCCTGCGTTCGTCGCCCCCGTCGTGACGCAATTGCTGACCGAGGAGCTGACCGACACCGGTTCGGTGTTCGTCGTCGGCGGTGGTCAGGTGCAGCGGGTGCAGCAATTCGCCAATGCCGGAGTCACATTCGCCGAACCGCCCGCCCCGGAGGTGGTGGCCGAACGCTGGGCCGAGATCACCGACATGACCGGCGCGGTGGCCGGCGTCAATCCGGTCGGCTGAAGCAAGCGCCAAAAGGGGCCGGGACGGCAATGCCGTCCCGGCCCCTTTTGCGACCGGCGTCGCCACATTGTCCGGTATTCGTCAACGGGCGATATCGCGCCCGATGATCTCCTTCATCACCTCGGTGGTTCCGCCGTAAATGGTCTGGATACGGGTGTCGATATACGCCTTGCCGACGGCGTATTCACGCATATATCCGTAACCACCGTGCAGTTGCAGACAACGGTCGATGACCCGTTTCTGTAGCTCGCTGATGTACCACTTGCCCTTGGCGGCGTCGACGGGGGAGAGATTGCCCGCGTTGTAGGCGAGCACACTTGCGTCGACATATGCTGTCGCGATGTCGATTTCGGTGGACATCTCGGCCAGTTCGAACCGGGTGTGCTGCAGATCGATGATCGGTTTGCCGTAGGCCTTGCGGTCCTTGCAGTACTCCACGGTCAGTTCGTAGATGGCGCGCGTGGTCGCCATCGCCTTGGCGGACACCCCGAGCCGTTCGCGTGGCAGATGACCCATCAGATACTGCAGTCCGCGGCCTTCCTCGCCGAGCAGATTCGCCGCGGGAATCCGGGCGTCATCGAAGAACAGTTCCGCGGTGTCCTGCGCGGGTAGTCCGATCTTGTCGAGCTGACGGCCGCGCACGAACCCGGGGGTGTCACGTTCCACCACGAACAGGCTCAGGCCACGCGAACCGGCATCGGGGTCGGTACAGGCCGCGACCACCACCAGATCGGCCATGATGCCGCTGGAGATGAATGTCTTCTGCCCGTTCAGAATCCAGTGGTCGCCGTCGCGGCGCGCACTGGTGCGGATACCACGCAGGTCGCTGCCGGTGCCCGGTTCGGTCATCGCCAGTGCGCCGATGGTCTCGCCCGCGGCGAATCCCGGCAGCCAGCGCTGCTTCTGATCGTCGTTCGGGAGATCGAGGAGATAGTGCAGGACCAGGTCGTCCTGCAGACTGATCGTCAGCCCGAACGACAACGCGTTGATCCGTGCGATCTCCTCGCACACCACCATTCGGTACCGGTAGTCGGATTCGCCCGAACCGCCGTACTGCTCGGGAACCTGTAGCGCGTAGATACCGGTCTTGGCGGCCCGGGCGAATACCTCGCGGTCGATCCACTTCTCGTCGTCCCACTTGTCCTTGTGGGGTTCGACCTCCCGCGCCAGGAACTCGCGAACTGTCTCCCGGTAGGCCTCATGGTCGGCCTCGTACAGTGAACGCTCCATGGGGTCACAGCCTTTCGATGATGGTGACGTTCGCCTGACCGCCGCCCTCGCACATGGTCTGCAGTCCGTACCGGCCGCCGGTGCGCTCGAGTTCGTGCAGCATCGAGGTCATCAGCCGGGCGCCGGTGCAGCCGATGGGATGGCCCAGGGCGATAGCGCCGCCGTTCGGATTGACCTTCGCCGGGTCCGCGCCGATCTCGGCGATCCAGGCGAGTGCAACCGGTGCGAATGCCTCGTTGATCTCGACGGTGTCGATATCCTCGATCGACAGTCCGGCGCGCTTGAGCGCGTGCTGGGTCGCGGGAATCGGTGCCGACAGCATCATGACGGGATCGGCACCGCGGGCGGAGATGTGGTGCACGCGCGCACGGGGAGTGAATCCGTAGCGCTCGACGGCGGCCTCGGAGACGACCAGCAGCGCGGCCGCGCCGTCGGAGATCTGGCTGGCCACACCAGCGGTCAGCACACCGTCGGGGATCAGCGTCTTCAGGCCGGCGAGCCTTTCGGCTGAGGTGTCGCGGCGCGGCCCTTCGTCGGTGGTGATGCCCTCGAACTCGGTGATCTCCTTTTCGAAGTATCCGTTGTCGATCGCATGCAGTGCGCGCCGGTGGCTTTCGAGGGCGAAGCGCTCGTTGTCCTCGCGCGAGAGGCCCCACTGGTCGGCGATCATCTCGGCACCGCGGAACTGCGAGATCTCCTGGTCGCCGTAGCGTTCGAACCAGCCTTTGCAGCCGGTCCAGGGGTCGGCCGAACCGAACGGCTCACCGGCGCCGAACGCCGACAGGATCGGATACTGACTCATCTTCTGCACGCCACCGGCCACGATGATGTCGGAGGTGCCGCTCATCACGGCCTGCGCGGCGAACGACACCGCCTGCTGTGCCGATCCGCACTGCCGGTCGATGGTCACGCCCGGCACGCTTTCGGGCAGTCCCGCCGCCAGAGCGGACGTGCGGGCGATGTCTCCGGCCTGTGAACCGATGTTGTCCAGGCAGCCGAGGATGACGTCGTCGATGTCGGCAGGGTCGAAGTCGTGCCTGCCGGTGACGGTCTTGATGACGTGCGCGGCCATGTCGGCCGGATGCGAATCGGCGAAGCCACCTCCGCGCCTGCCGACGGCCGTACGTGCCGCGTCGACGATATATGCCTCAGGCATTGATCCTCCTTATGGATGATGTCCAGTTGAATTTAACATAGACTCAAAACTAGTGGTATGGGTTTCGCTGTGGGGCCCGGCGTGGGTCAGGCGCTCAGGGCAGCGGTGATGACAGCGATCGAGGTGGCCGCGAGTTCGTCGAACGGTCTGTCGGGTGTCCACCATTCGACGGCCCAGTTCAGTGCGCCGATCACGAGCATCCGGGCGACGGACAGATCGAGATCGTCACGGATGTCGCCCGACTCGCGACCACGTTGCAGAAGCGCGCGCCACACGTCGTGGTACGCGTCGTTCTCTGCCTGGATCCGTTCCTGTGCGACGGCGGGTCCGTGGCCGGCGTTGCGGCTCACCGCCCGGGCGAAATCGGCCATCTCCAATTGGACGTCCAGGTGTGCGGTCACCGCGGCGGCCAGTTGCTTGTGCCACGGTCCGCCGGTTGCGTGGATGGCCGCCTGCACCCGCTGCCGGAGCCGCTGCTGGCCCACGCAGAGCGTCGCGGCCACGAGCTCGTCGCGTGAGGCGAAGTGGTAGTAGATGGCCGGACTGCGGACGCCGGCCAGGGCTGCGATGTCTCGCAGACGGGTCTGCCCGTACCCCTTCGAGGCGAGAATCGTCGCCGTGCAGCGAAGGAGCCGGTCCCTGGTGTCGAGGCCGCTACCCATGTTGCCGGCGCGATGCGAATCGGCGGTCATGGCATCGTATAGCCTCCGCTGACCGAGATCAGCTGTCCAGTCACCTGCCGGGCAGCGATATCCGAACTGAGCCACAGGGTCGCGTTGGCGATGTCGTCGGCGAGTGTCAGCCGTTGCAACGGAGTGTCTTTGAGAAGGTAGCCGATCTGGTTGTCGTTGAAGACGGCGTCGGTGCCGCCCGCCCACAGGCTCTTCTCCCCGACGGCCTCCGGTCCGTCGGGGATCACCAGACCGGGGCAGACGACATTGGAGCGGATGCCGTGCCGGCCGTGTTCGCGGGCGACGGTGCGCGCCAGTGCGACCTGGGCGGCTTTGGTCGCACCGTAGACGCCTTGGCGGATCTGGCCGAAAGCGGCCTCGCTGGCCACGGTCACGATCGAGCCGCCGGCCGTATCGTCGGCGCGCATCGCGGCGATCGCCGCCTGGGTGGCCTCGATCGTCGCGAACAGGTTGATGTCGACCAGCTTGTGCCAGCGGTCCCGATCGTGATCGCGTGCGACGAACTCGCCGATACTCCAGCCCGCGTTGTTGACCAGGACGTCCACGCCGCCCCAGGCCCGGACGGCCTCGGCGATGACGTGCTCGCCCGCACCGGGTTCGGTCAGATCGGCGACGACGACCAGAACCTGGGCCGCGCCCTTCTCGAGCGCCTCGCGTTCGACGCGGCGGGCCTGCTGCTCATCGATGTCGCAGAGCAGGATGCGCGAGTGCTCGGCGGCGTAGCCGTGGACGATGCCGCGACCGATGTTGGAAGCGCCGCCGGTGATGACAACCCTCGCGTTGTCCAATCCCAGATCCATATTCCACCAATTCGCCTTCATTGACTTGATCAGTGACTTAATCTAGCTTCAATTTTGTAATGCGTCCAGTACCGGTGGTGATAGGCGCACGGCCCGGCGGCGGTCGGCTCGGGAGCGGCGATCGCCGCCACGAACGATCGGCCACCGCGTGTGGCTGCGCTGAATATATTGTGCGGAAGGTGATTTGATGGGTGAACTACTGGCGGACAAGAGGGCGGTGGTGACCGGTGCGGCCCAGGGTATCGGGTTGGCCATCGCCACCGAGCTGGCCGCGCACGGAGCCAAGGTCGCCCTCATCGACCTCGACGCGCGGCGCGCCGCCGAAGCGGCCGCACAGCTCGGACCGGACGCGATCGGCATCGGCGCCGACGTGACCTCCGAAGACGATATGCGCGCCGCCGCGAGCGCCGTCGTGCAGGCGTGGGGCGGACTCGATATCTGGGTCAACAACGCCGGGGTCACCCGGGACGCGTCGCTGCGCAATATGACACTTGCCGACTTCCAACTCGTCATCGACGTGCACCTGCGGGGCAGCTGGCTCGGTGTCCGGGAGGCCGCGGCGATCATGCGCGGCAAGGGCGGCAGCATCATCAATCTGTCGTCGATGTCGGGAAAGATCGGCAATCCGGGGCAGACCAACTACAGCGCGGCCAAAGCCGGGATCGTGGGCCTGACCAAGGCGGCCGCCAAGGAACTGGCCCACCACGGCGTGCGGGTGAACGCCGTCGCGCCGGGCCTCATCAAGACCCCGATGACCGCGGCCATGAGCGCGGAGGCATTCGCCGCGACCGAGGCCACCATCCCGATGCGCCGCGCCGGCGAGCCGCGTGAGGTCGCCGGCGTGGTCACCTTCCTGGCATCGGATCTGGCCAGTTATGTCACCGGAACCGTGACCGAGGTCAGCGGCGGGCGGGGAATGTGAGTACCGACGTCACCGGAGACCGGAACCGGGTTGTCGAGGTGGTGGTCGCCGACGCGATCGCCACCGTCACGCTCAATCGCCCGGAACAGATGAACGCGATCACCGTAGAACTCGGCGAACAATTGCGGGCCGCCATCGCCGACTCGTCGGCACGTTCGGACGTCAACGTCGTCGTGGTTCGCGGATCGGGTGGAAACTTCTGTGCCGGAGGTGATTTCGCGGAAGTTGAACGCTTGCGTGCCGTCGGTGCGGACGGGCTGCGGGAGCTGTTCGTCAACTTCTCACGTGCTTGCGCGGCGGTCGCCGACAGTCCGGTGCCGGTGGTCGCGGTGGTCGAGGGCGTCGCGATGGCGGGCGGGTTCGAATTCATGCAGGCCGCCGACATCGTTCTCGTTCGTGACGACGCGAGGATCGCCGACAATCACATCCGCTTCGGGCAGCTCCCCGGTGGCGGAAGCACCCAGCGGCTGCCCCGGATCGTCGGCCGCCAGCGTGCGCTGGGACTGCTGCTGTCGGGGGTCCGGCTCTCCGGCGCCGAAGCAGTCGAACAGGGCCTCGCCTACGCATCCTGGCCGGCCGAGACCTTCGAGGACGAGACCACCGCCTTCATCCGGACACTGGCCGGCCGCAAGCGGGATGCCGTCATCGGCATCAAACGACTTGTCCAACACGCGATGACCACAGATCTCGACACCGGACTGGCCGCCGAACTCGACGCCGTGGTGGCCCATATCGGCGGCGACGCCGGGGCCGATGGCGTGAGTGCGTTCGGGTCGCGCGCGACTGCCGGCAACCGGTGATCCAACCCCACAATCACTTGAAGAATCAGGAGCAGCCCATGAGTGAGGCCTCGGAAGCAGGTGCGGACGGCGCACCTCCCGTTTTGCTCGATATCGCCGACGGTATCGGCTGGATACGTCTGAATCGCCCGGCCGCGGCCAACGGTCTCGACGTCGAGTTGCTGCGCGCGCTCAACGACGCCGTACTCACCTGTCACGGAGATCCGTCGGTGCGGGTCGTCGTGCTGACCGGCGAGGGCAAGATCTTCTGCGCCGGCGGCGACGTGAAGACCTTCGCCTCGAAAGGCGAGCAGCTCCCGGACTATCTGCGGGAGGCCACCGCGTGGCTGCAGATCGCCACGGCCTCGCTGCTGCGGCTCAAGGCGCCGGTGGTCACCGGCATCCATGGCTTCGCCGCCGGCGGCGGCGGCCTGGGGCTGGTGTGCGCCTCCGACATCGTGGTGGCCGCTCGCTCGACCAAGCTCTTCTCGGGTGCGGTGCGCGTCGGTATGGCACCGGATGGCGGCACCACCGTCACGCTGACCCAGCTGGTCGGATTGCGTAAGGCGCTGGAGATCCTGCTGACCAATCCGACGCTGACGGCCCAGGACGCCAAGGACATCGGCCTGGTCACCGAGGTCGTCGACGACGACGCGCTGACCGATCGGGTGTCCGAACTGGCGCGGCAACTGGCTGCCATGGCACCGCTCGCGGTCGCCGCGACCAAACGGCTCGTCTGGGACGGTATCGGGTCGTCGGTGGAAGCGCGGCTGGGTGAGGAGGCGCGCGTCGTGTCCGCGCTGTCGGGCACGGCCGATTCGCTCGAAGGGCTGGCCGCAGTCATCGAAAAGCGCGCACCGAAGTTCGTAGGATCATGACCGCCGCGACGGTGCACACCGAACGCCGCGGCGCGGTCGAACTGGTGACGCTCAACCGGCCCGAACGGCGAAACGCCATCGACCTGCGACTGCGTGTCGAGCTCGCCGAGATCCTCGAAGCGGCCGCGGCCGACGATGCGATCCGGTCGATCGTCATCACCGGTGCGGGCAAGATGTTCTGCTCGGGTGGAGACATCTCGACGATGAAGCGGGTGACACCAGAGGAAGCCCGCCCACGCACCGAGGCCGCCCAGCGGGTGATTCGCGCCATCTGGGGGACACCGAAACCGGTGATCGCGGCGGTGGAGGGCGCCGCCTACGGTGCCGGGGTGTCGCTGGCCCTGGCCTGTGACCGGGTCATCATCGGCGACACGGTGCGGATGTCGATGGCCTTCACCGGGGTGGGGCTGGCCGGTGACATGGGCATCTTCGCCAGCCTGCCCGCCCGCGTCGGTCCGGCCCGCGCCAAACAGCTCCTGCTGCTTCCCCGGGTCGTCGCGGCCGCCGAAGCACTGCAGCTGGGTATGGCCGACGAGGTGGTGCCCGACGGAGAAGTCCTGGCCAAGGCGCTCGATGACGCGGCAATCCTCGCCGGCGGACCTCTGCGCGCCTACGGGGCGATCAAGGCGATGCTCGCCGAGCCTGTCGGTACGGTTCCGGAAATCCTGGATCGCGAGCTGGCTCAACAGATTCAGCTGTTCGCCAGTGATGATTTCGCCGAAGGTGTCGCCGCATTCGCCGAACGCCGTCAACCCCGGTTCGGGCAACAGCCGAGCTGACCACTGGCACCGGTGCCCCGCCCGATGGTTCGTGGCCGACGCCTTCCCCGCCACGCCGACCGGCAAGGTCCGCAAGTTCGCGGTGCGCGATCAGATCAGCTCGGCTCACCTGCGCGAGCTCACCCCGCGATAGTCTCGAATATGCGTTAGAAATAGTGTTTAATACAGATTAAGCATCGGTACGGTAAGCATCGGTACGGATCGATCATTAGAAGGGAGTGGTCATGACCTCTGTCGTCGGCCCCGGCGCCGGACTTGAGCATCCGCAGCGCGAAGCGAAGAGCATCGTGAGCAATCTGATCAGGCCGGACCAGGTCCATGGTTCGCTGTACACCGACCCGCAGATCTTCGCTGAGGAACTGCGCAAGATCTGGTTCACAACCTGGGTATTCGTCGGGCACGAGAGCGAGGTGCCGCAGCCGTTCGACTACGTCCGCAAGAAGCTGGCCACCCAGGACGTGGTGATGACCCGGGACAAGAGCGGCGAGGTGCACCTGCTGATCAACCGGTGCGCGCACCGCGGGCTGCAGGTGTGCGATGCGGACAAGGGCAACTCACGCGCGTTCCGGTGCCCCTATCACGGCTGGACGTTCCGCAACGACGGCAAGCTGATCGGGTATCCCTTCGCCAAGGGGTACGGCGGGTCCAAGGAACTGGACCTGAGCATGGGCCGCGTTCCGCGGGTCGCCTCGTACCGGGGATTCGTCTTCGGGTCGATGGCTCATGACGGACCCTCGCTGGAGGAGCACCTCGGCGCGGCGGCCGGCGAGATCGACCGGCTCGCCGGGCTCTCGCCCACCGAGAGCATCACCCTCGACGTCGGGTGGCTCGGCCACCGCACCCGGTCGAACTGGAAATTCCTGGCCGAGAACGAGACCGACGGCTACCACCCGCAGTTCGTGCACGGTTCGATCTTCACTGTCACCGGGAGCACCATCGGCCCGCTGTACGGCGATTCCTCCACGGCGGTGACCCGGGAGCTCGGTGGCGGCCACAGCGAGAACGATCTGCGGCCCGAATTCCGCAAGTTCGACGAACCGATGCGCTGGTTCGCCACCACCCCCGAACGGGTCCCCAAGTACGCCGCGGCGATGCAGGCGGCCTACGGCGACGATGCCCGGCGGCGCATGATCGAAGGTGCACCGCACGTGATGATCTTCCCTAATCTCTTCATCGCCGAGATCCAGGTGTTCAACATCCAGCCGGTGGCGGTCGGTGAATGCGTGTCGTACGCGACCGCGGTCCAGCTCGACGGCGCCGAAGAACTCAATCGCCGGTTCATCCAGCAGTCGATCGGTTCTGTCGGACCGGCCGGCATGTTGCTGGCCGACGACACCGAAATGTACGAGCGCAACCAGGTCGGGGTGAGCATGCTCGACCCCGAGTGGCTCGACGTACGACGCGGCCTGATCCGGGAAGACATCGACGACAACGGTTTCCGTATCGGCGGCGCCACCGACGAGACCGGTATGCGCGGCTTCTGGAAGCATTACCGCACTTTGATGGAGGCCTGAGATGACGGCATCGACATCGACCCCGAACGCGGCCGATCAACTCGGCCCGGTGCCATCGGGGTGGACCTACGACGAGGTCTGCCAGTTCCTGTACAAGGAGGCCCGGTTCGCGGACGAGAACGACTACGACAACTGGGAAGAGCTCTGGACCGACGACGCGCTGTACTGGGTACCGGCCGGCGGAGCCGACATCGACCCGATGCGCACGGTCTCGGTGATCTATGACAACCGCAACCGCATCCGCACCCGCCTCAAGCAGGTCAGGACGGGTCGCCGCTACGCACAGGCACCTCCGTCGGACCTGCGGCGCCTGATCAGCAACATCGAATTGCTCGGCGGCCGCGAGAATGACTGTGGCACAGTCGATATCGAGGTCGGCGCCAACTTCCTGGCCTTCGAGTCGAAGGCGCGGGGCAATCAGCTCTGGGGCGGCAGGACAACCTACCGGCTCCGCAAGATCGACGGCGAGATCAAACTGGCCTACAAGAAGGTCGTTCTGGTCGACAACGACAAGCCGCTGCCCACACTGGCCTTCCTCATCTGATGCGGAGTTGAGATGTCGATCGAGATGGGTGACCGTGGCCCCTTTGACATTCCGGACATCGGACCGGTGGTGGGCAGCGAATTCGCCGAGGTGACCGTGGATGTTGACAATGAGGGCAATTCGCCGCGCCTACGGCTCAAGGACCTGCGCACCGGACGCGTGCGCTACCTCGACGCGCTCGAGCTCGAAACCCTCATCTGGCTGCCCGAGGGACACCTGACCCAGTTGCTCGATCCTTCCGCCGACAGGTGGAAGGAAGGCCCGTCGGGGCAACGCTGACAGTCGGCCGGTAACCGAAACTGCTTGTGTAAGAGGAGAAAATCTGTGAGACGAGTGGCGATAGTGGAACCGGTGCGTTCCGCTGTCGGAGCCTTCGGCAAGACACTGCGACCGTTGCCGGCCGTGGATCTGGCCGCGAAGGTCCTGACCGCGCTGATCGATCGGACCGCGATCGATCCGGCGGTCATCGAGGAAGTGGTGTTCGCCCAGTCCTACGCCAACTCCGAGGCGCCGTGCATCGGCCGGTGGGCGGCGCTGGAGGCGGGCCTGCCGATCGAGGTTCCCGGATCGCAGACCGACCGGCGCTGCGGCGGTGGTCTACAGGCGGTGGCGACCGCGGCCATGATGGTGCAGACCGGTGTCGCCGACGTCGTCGTCGCCGGTGGTGTCGAATCGATGAGCAACATCGAGCACTACACCACAACGGCGCGGTGGGGCTCACGGTCGGGTAATCAACTGCTCTATGACCGCCTCGACCGGGGACGCGAACGTTCCCAGCCGGAATGGCGTTTCGGCAAGATCAGCGGAATGATCGAGACCGCCGAGAATCTGGCCGAGAAATACGGTATCGGGAGGGAAGAGGCGGACAGTTTCGCCGCCCGCAGTCAGCAGAATGCCGCGGCGGCAACCGAATCCGGAAAGTTCGCCGACGAGATCGTTCCCGTGGAGGTTCCGGTGCGCCGCGGCGATCCGGTCGTTCTCGACCGCGACGAGGGAATCCGCCCGGAGACCACCGAGCAGACGCTGGCCACACTGCGTCCCATCATGCCCGGCGGAACCGTGACCGCGGGCAATTCCGCGCAGCAGAACGATGCCGCCGCCGCATGTCTGGTGGTGGCCGAGGACCAGCTCGACCGGCTCGGGCTGACACCGCTGGCCTGGTTCGAGGGGTGGGCAGCGGTGGGCTGCGAGCCCGCGACGATGGGCATCGGCCCGGTCGGCGCGGTGAACAAACTGTTCGGCCGCACCGGCGTCGGATTCGACGACCTGGCGCTGATCGAGATCAACGAGGCATTCGCGGTGCAGGTGCTCGCGGTGCTACGCGAATGGGGTCTGCCCTCCGGCGAGGTGGCCGACCGGCTCAATGTCAACGGCTCCGGGATCTCCCTCGGGCATCCCATCGGCGCCACCGGCGGCCGGATCCTGGCGACGATGCTGCGTGAACTCGACCGCCGCGGAGGCGGACTCGCACTGGAGACGATGTGTATCGGCGGCGGCCAGGGTATCGCCGCCCTCTTCCGGGGGGCGTCGGCATGACCAATTCGGTTCTCGCGTACGCCACCTACCTGCCGTTCTGGCGGGTTGATCCGGCAAGCAGGGGCAAGGCCGGGCGTATCGTCGCCTCGTTCGACGAGGACGCGATCACGATGTCGGTGGCCGCCGCACGATCGACCGGCTGCCCTGATTCGGCGGAATCGCTTGTGCTCGTGACAAGTTCACCTTCCTACCTGGACAAGACCAACGCGACGACGGTGCATGCGGCGCTCGGCCTGGACCGCCGGGTGCCCGCATCCGACGCGATCGGGACGGCCCGGTCGACGCTCGCGGCAGTCCGGGCGGCCGTAGCCGGTCGGGGTTCCCTGATCGTCGCGGCCGACGTACGCACCGGCCGCCCGGGATCGGCGGACGAACGCACGGGGTGCGACGCCGCCGCTGCTGTGCTCATCGGCACGCCGACACCGCAGCGTCCCGCGATCGCCGATGTGCTGGCGACGGTGTCGTTGACCGAGGAGTTCCTCGACAGATGGCGCCTGCCCACCGAAGTGTCGGCGTCGAGTTGGGAGGAGCGGTTCGGGTACGAGCAGTACGCCCCACTCATCCGGGAGGCGGCCACCGCCGCACTCGACGACGCGGGCGTGGCGCAGGCCGATCACGTGGTGCTGACCAGCCCCAACAGCGCCGTCGCCAAACGCGCGTCGACCCTGGTCAAGGGCGTCCACTCCACGGGTGGATCGCCGGTGGGGTTCGCCGGCGCGGCCGACCCGCTGCTGGGTCTGGCAGCAGTACTCGACCTGGCCGGTCCCGATGAGACGATCCTGCTGATCTCGGCGGCAGACGGCGTCGACGCGCTGGTGTTGCGTACCACCGGGGCACTGGGGTCCCGGCGCCAGCCCGATCCGGTGGCCGCGGCAGCTGCGGCCGACGGGCGAGTGGTGGCCTATCCCACCTACCTGTCGTGGCGCGGACTGCTGGACATGGAACCGCCGCGCCGCCCCGAACCGGACCGCCCCGCCGGGCCACCGTCGGCCCGGGCCGCCTCCTGGAAGTTCGGTCTGAACGGAAGCCGCTGCACCGCATGTGGATTCGTGCACCTTCCGCCCATGCGGGTATGCCGGGCATGCGGCGCGGTCGATCAGAGTGAACCGGTATCGGTTCGCGACAGCGGCGGCCGGATCGCCACGTTCACCGTCGACCGGCTCGCGTATTCGCCGTCGCCGCCGGTCGTGGACGTCGTCGTCGATTTCGACGGCGGTGGTCGGGCCACTTTCGAGGTCGCCGACGCCGTTCCCGACACGCTGGGCGTCGGTGGCGAGGTCACGATGGTGTTCCGCCGGCTGTTCACGGCCGGGGGCGTGCACAACTACTTCTGGAAAGCACGTCAAGTACCGGCGGTCGCCCGCGCGTCCGGTGAGGAGAACTGATGGGCAGCAAGGGAATCGCCGACAAGGTCGCCATCGTCGCGATGGGTTGCACCCGATTCGGGGAACTCTGGGATCAATCCCAGGAAGACATGATCATCACCGCCGTCGACGAAGCACTCGGCCAGGCCCGGCTCGCGCGCGACGACATCGATGCCTTCTGGCTGGGTACCCTCGCCTCAGCGCAGTCCGGACTGGTCCTGTCGCGGGCGCTGGGCACCGACTACAAGCCGGTCACCCGCGTGGAGAACTACTGCGCCACCGGATCGGAATCCTTCCGCAACGCCTGCTACGCCGTCGCCTGCGGCGCCTACGACAGGGTGATGGCGGTCGGTGTGGAAAAGCTCAAGGATTCGGGCTTCTCCGGTCTGCTGCGCGGTGATCCGCCCGGAGACGGGACCGCGCCGGAACTGTCGGTCACCGCGCCCGCCGCGTTCTCACTGCTCGATCCGGCCTACTGCGCCAAATACGGCGTGGACGCCGGACAGATGCGGGAGGCGATGACCCACGTCGCTTGGAAGAACCACGTCAACGGTGCCCGCAACCCCAAGGCACAGTTCCGTTCCGAGGTCTCCAAACAGAAGATCGACTCCGCGCCGAAGGTGGCCGGACGACTTGGCGTGTTCGACTGCTCAGGCGTGTCCGACGGCGCCGCATGCGCGCTCATCGTGCGTGCCGAGGACGCCTACGAGTACACCGACCGGCCCATCTTCGTCAAAGCGCTTGCGCTGGCGGCGGGTCCGGCGCGGGGATCGGTCGATCCCGGCTACGACTTCACCACCTTCCCGGAGGTGGTGCGATCGGCGCAGGACGCGTACGCGCAGGCCGGGATCACCGACCCGCAACAGGAGATCTCGCTGGCCGAGGTGCACGACTGCTTCACACCCACCGAACTCGTCCTCATGGAGGATCTGGGATTCTGTGACCGCGGGCAGGCGTGGAAGGAGTCGCTGTCGGGCGCATTCGACGCAGACGGGCGGCTACCGGTCAACGTCGACGGCGGACTGAAATCATTCGGTCATCCGGTCGGTGCCAGCGGCCTGCGGATGCTGTATGAGGCATGGCTGCAACTGCGCGGCGAGGCGGGCCCCCGGCAACTCGACGAGCCACGAATCGCATTGACCCACAACCTTGGTGGCAGGCCCGGAGCCTGTGTGTCGTTCGTGGCGCTGGTGGGTTCCGAACTCTCGGGTGGCCGCTGATGGCCGGGGATGTGGCGCCACAACAGGTTTCGGTGGCGCAGACGCTGTACACCGCGCTGGCCGGCGGTGACGCAGATCGGGTCCGCGACCTGCTCGACACGGAGTTCGTCGGCCGGACCGCACCCGGACTGCCCCTCGGGCTCGGCGGCACCTATCACGGTCCCGACGACATGATCGGCAACTTCTGGTGGCGGCTGGGCCGTACCTTCCGGGCCCGCGCGGAACCGGAGAGCTTCGATCTCCTGCCGGACAACAGATTGCAGGTGTGCGGCACCTATCGCGGAATCTGTCGCCCGACCGGACGCGAACTGAACGCGGAGTTCATTCACATCCTGACGTTCGCCGAATCCGGAAAGATCACCCGGCTACGGCAATTGACCGACACCGCGATCTGGTGCGACGCGTTCGACGGCGGCGAGGTCACCACCTTCCCCGGGTACTCGATGCCGACGATCACCGAACTCGAGACGATCGAGTATTCGGTGGAACACGGTGTGGCCCAGGTGATCATCAATCGTCCCGAACATCGCAACGCGATCAACCTCCGGATGGCGGAGGAGACCCTGGCTGTGGCGCGTGCGATCGAGGCCGATCCACGAGTGCGTGCCGTGCTGATCGCGGGCAATGGCCAGGCGCTGTCGGTGGGTGGCGACATCGACTACTTCACGTCGGCGCTGCCCGGTACCATCGGTGCCCTCACCTCGAAGATGACCGAGCCGTTCCACGAGTGTTTCCGCATCCTCGATCGCCTCGACGTGCCCATCGTGACGGCCGCGCACGGATCGGTGGCCGGTGGCGGTTTGGGATTCGTCTACGCGGCCGACATCACGGTGGCCGCCGCGGGCACTGTCTTCTGTACCGCGTTCAGTGCCATCGGCCTGTCCGGCGACGGCGGTGGCACGTGGTCGTTGCCGCGGCTGATCGGCCCGGTCCGCGCACGGCGCATGTACCTCGAGAATCTTCGGGTCGATGCGGAGCTGGCCGAACAGTGGGGGCTGGTCGCCGAGGTCGTCGACGCCGACACGGTGCGCGAGTACGCATTGTCGAAGGCGCGGAAACTGGCGGCCGGTCCGACTCGCGGCTTTGCGCTGCAACGAAAACTGCTGCGCGAGAGTGTGAGTAACACCTTGTCCGAGCAATTGCGAGCTGAAACCGACGGTTTGGCGGTGTCCGGGAAGACCCGCGACGCGCAGCAGGCGATCGAGGCATTCATCAGCAAGAAGCCACCGACTTTTGAAGGCAGGTAACCGCACGTGGCCGGTTTGATACACGATAACGACGAGCACCGGGCGATCCGGGAGAGCACCCGCGCCATCGCGAAGAAGTATGGGGCGCAGTACTTTCTGGAACGCGGTCGCTCGGGTGGCGATATCGCCGAGCTGTGGCGCGATCTCGGTGATGCGGGCCTGCTCGGTGTGCACCTCCCCGAAGAATACGGTGGCGGCGGCGGAGGTATGGCCGAGGCCGTCGTCATCGTGGAAGAGCTTGCGGCCGAAGGTATGCCGCTGCTGATCTGGGTCATCTCCCCGGCGATCTGTGGGTCGATCATCGCCGCGCACGGCAGTGACGCGATGAAACGGGAATGGCTGCCGTCGCTGGCCGACGGCACCCGCAAGATGGCGTTCGGGCTGACCGAGCCCGACGCCGGTTCCAACAGCCACAACGTGAAGACCACCGCACGTCGCGATGGTGACGGATGGGTGATTTCCGGCCAGAAGTACTACATCTCGGCGATCGATCAGGCCGATGCGGTGCTGCTCATCGCCCGCGACGGCGATCTGTCGACCGAAGAGAAGAAGAAGCTGTCCATCTTCGTGGTTCCCACCGACAGTCCGGGCCTGACGATCCAGCAGATTCCCACCTCGATCGTCTCGCCAGACAAGCAGTTCACGGTGTTCCTCGACGAGGTGCGTGTCGGACCCGAGGCCCTGGTGGGGGAGACCGGTAACGGTCTGCGTCAGGTGTTCAGCGGCCTCAACCCGGAACGGATTCTGGTCGGCGCGCTGTGCGGGGGTATCGGACGGTACGCGGTGGCCAAGGCCACCGACTATGCGCGCAATCGCAAGGTCTGGTCCACGCCCATCGGCCAGCACCAGGGTGTGTCGCATCCGCTCGCCGAATGCCACATCAATGTCGAGGTCGCCCGGTTGGCGACCCGATTGTCGGCGGAACTGTCCGACAGCGACTCGGCGGGCGTGGGGGAGGCGGCCAATATCGCGAAGTACGCCGCGTCCGAGGCCGCGCTGAAAGCACTCGATCAGGCGATTCAGGTGCACGGCGGCAATGGGCTGTCGCATGAATACGGACTGTCCGAGCTGTGGTTCGTCACCCGGCTGATGCGGACCGCGCCGGTCAGTCGCGAGATGGTCCTCAACTTCGTCGCGCAGACCTCGCTGGGTCTGCCGCGTTCCTACTGAATCTGCTTCGCGCAGGAGACACGAAAGACATGGAAGGACAAGAACAATGACTGTAGAGGAATCATCCGCGACGGCCGGCGACGACTACGACGTGGTCGTCATCGGCGCCGGGGCCGGTGGCCTGTTCACCGCGGCCCGACTCGCGCACCAGGGATATCGCACTCTCGTGGTCGAACGCCTGGACAAGGTGGGCGGGCGTGCCTCGACCACCGAGGTCGACGGCTTCAAGGTCAATGACGGCGCGATCGTCATTGAGGTCGGCGGAATCACCGAACAGACCTTCGCAGAGGTCGGCGCCAAGTTCGACATCCGCGAACCGCAACCACCCATCCTGTATCGGGTCGCAGGCAAGGACGTCGACGTCACCCGCGGCGGGTGGGGCCTGCTGCTGGGCAAACTGACCCGCCAGGGCGCCAAGCTCGCCAAGGGAATCGGCGCGGCCCGAAGCGATTCGGGACTTCCGGAGGACGAACTGTCCACCGCCGATTGGGTGCGCAAATACACCAAGAATGACGGTGTGCACGGCATCTTCCGCAATATGTGCGCGTCTGTGTTCGCCGTCAGTTCCGAGGAACTGCCCGCGCGAGTCTTCCTCACCTATTTCACCCGCAAGAGCGCGTTCAAGCGGTTCGGTTTTCATCCCGAGGGAACGATCGGTGTGTGGAAAGCGTTGGCGGAGGCATTCATCGGACATGGCGGTGTGCTCGAGCTGTCCACCGAGGTGACCAGTATCAACGTCGACGACGGAGCGGTCATTGGAGTGACGCTGAGCCGTGACGGCCAGGAGCGGACGGTCACCGCCCCGATCGTCGTCAGTGACGTCGGCCCGTTCGCGACCATCGGACTCGCCGGCGAGGACGCGTTCGACGACGACTATGTGAAGCTGGTCAATCAGCGCAACCGTCCGTGTGCGATGCTCACGATCAATTTCGCGAGCCAGGAGCCGTTGATCGAAGCCCCCGGCATGCTCAGCTTCTCCAGCAGCCGCCGCCTGGCGTACATCGCCAATTTCACCGACTCCTGCCCCGAGATGGCGCCGGCAGGCTGGCACCTGTATGTGGGGACCTCGGTGCCTGAACCGGCAATCGGCGATTTCGACGAGGCCGCCGAAATCGAGCTGCTGCGTGCCGATCTGCGCGACACGATCCCCGGATTCGACGAGAAGGCACGAATCCTGAGCACCGTCATCACCCGGGACGGATGGCCGCCGCAGCGTGCCGTCGCCGGATTCGACCTCCCGCACACCACTGACATCAAGGGTTTGTGGAATGTCGGTGACGCTGTGAAGGAATACGCCAACGGCGGCACCACGGCGTGCGCCGAAACCGCCCAGCTCGTCGTCGGCGAAATCATCGCGGAGTTCCCCCGGGAGTCGTGATGACACTCACCGCACCGCGACAAGGCGTTCAGATTCCCGGACCGGGACCCGATGCCGATCGCATTCGTCTGGACTACCGGCTCATCCGCATCGCGTTGCTTATGGTCGGCTGCTACGCCTTCTTCGGACTGCTCGGATTCGCGATCTTCGCCGGCTTCTGGCCGCCACCGGGACCGGATCTGACCTAGATCCGCGAGTAGCGGTGGCGTATCGGATCTGACTGCGAATTTGCG